>JAGHDJ010000148.1 GCA_021159955.1 Dehalococcoidia bacterium | reverse complement strand
GCGTCGTCGATAATTAGCTTATGATACTCTTCATAGCGATCCTTGATGCCTTTTAGAATGCGGATAGTTTCGCTGATAGATGGTTCATCTATCATTATGGGTTGGAAACGTCGCTCCAAAGCGGTGTCTTTCTCTACATATTTGCGATAGTCATCCAGTGTAGTTGCTCCGATGCATTGCAATTCCCCACGTGCTAGCGATGGCTTCAAGATACTGGATGCATCTATAGCACCTTCTGCTGCACCTGCACCCACTATTGTATGCATCTCGTCAACGAAGAGTATGCAGTTTCCTGATGCCTTGAGTTCATTTACAACTTTCTTTAATCTATCCTCAAACTCCCCACGGTATTTCGTTCCTGCCACCAGTGAGCCCATATCCAGTGTCACCAGACGCTTTCCCTGTAGTGGTTCTGGCACATCTCCTGCTATTATGCGGTGTGCCAATCCTTCTATAATGGCTGTTTTGCCAATTCCCGGCTCCCCGATTAGTACCGGGTTGTTCTTTGTGCGACGATTGAGGATTTGAATTAGCCGTTCTATTTCGATATCACGTCCGATAACAGAGTCCAGCTTCCCGTTCTCAGCCATTGTGGTGAGATCTACGCCCAGCTGGTCTAGGGTTGGAGTCTGGCTGGTAGATTGTGCTCCCGAGCGGGATGTGCTTGCGCTTTGGTCCAGGATGCGCATTATCTCACCACGCACCTTCTCTATATTTACCCCGAACTCACCTAAGACTTTTACAGCTATCCCTTCATCTTCTTTGAGTAAGCCTAAAAGCAAATGTTCTGTGCCGATGTAGTTATGATTGAGCTGTCGAGCCTCATCTACTGCATATTCAATGACTCTTTTCGCTTGAGGAGTGAGTCCAATTTCTGTGCTGCTTGTGGATTGTTTCTCTTGTTCAAATTTGGCTTCTACTGATGCGCGCACTTTTTCTGGTTCCACATTAAGACTGACCAAGATTTTAGTGCCAAGCCCCTCTGTATCACGAACTAACCCCAGCAATATATGCTCTGGTCCAATGTAATTATGTTTGGAGCGTTTAGCTTCTTCCTGTGCTAAAGTAAGAACTCTGCGTGCTCTCTGGGAAAATTTATCAAATCTACTTGCCATTGAACTTCCTTAAGGTAATCTTTCCTTCTGTATTCTTTGGTGGAGTCTATCTATTTTGCAACTTGCGTCCGCTTTTCTTCTACGACTGGTGCTGAGAATATCAATCTCATTTCTAAACTACCTGCATTATAGTATGATGGTGGGGGTATAATCAAATGAGTTTAGCTGGGGGAATGGAATGTCGTGATGCCCTTATATCAGACTTAAATATTCACTACAGTAGCGGCGTGGATCCCCGCCAGTCCCAATATTTGCTGTAGCTGCTCTTTATTTAGCGGGTGGTCCATTTCCAGCACCATCAGTGCTTCTCCACCCTGTTTGAGACGACTAAGATGCATGGAATTGACATTGACATTAGCATTGCCCGTTATCGTTCCTACTTGCCCTATGAGTCCGGGTCGGTCTTGATGGTCGCAGAGAAGCATATACCCGCCGCTTGGTTTTATATCAAGCCAGTATTCATTAACTCGGACAATGTGAGACTCGCCGCGCATTACTGTTCCACCGACAGTCACACTGCCAGTATCGGTGGTTACTTTTGTGGTGATGAGGCTGGTATAATTTTCACAGTTTGTGTTTTTGTGTTCTGTAATCTTGATACCGCGATCTCGAGCAATAACGCTGGCATTAATCAGGTTAATCCGCTCCTCCGAGGTGTCTTCAAGGAGATTGCTGATGACGGTTTCTTTAAGTGCGTCAGTGGTATAACTAGTGATTTCTCCGTCGTAACAAATTTCTATGATGCTCATTTGTCCATCTATCATCTGTGCCAGCAATTTACCCTGTAGTGAGGCAACCTCCATGAAAGGGGATAAGGAAACGAGTGATTCCTGTGATATAAACGGCGTGTTGAGTGCGTATCTTGCCTGTTGCCCGCCAAGTATGGCGGCGACCTGCTCTGCCACACTGATGGCAACATTGATCTGTGCCTCTTCTGTAGATGCGCCCAGGTGTGGAGTAACGATTATTTTGTCGCTTTTCAATAAAACATTATCTGTGGCAGGTTCGGTGGTGAATACATCAATTGCTGCGCCGGCTATTTGTCCCCGTTCAACAGCTTCCAGGAGTGCTTCTTCGTTGATTAGCCCCCCTCTGGCGCAGTTAATGATGCGTAACGTAGGCTTAGCTAGAGATAACTCTTCCTTGCCAATAAGGTTTCTGGTAGATGAAGTTAGCATGGTGTGGATGGTGAGAAAGTCGGACTTTTGTATTAATTCTTGCAAAGAAACAAGCTCAATTCCCCGATTTTGAGCATAGCTCGTAGCGATAAATGGGTCATGGGCGATGGTATTCATTTCCAGTCCTTGTGCCCTTTTTGCCACTTCTGAGCCGATATTGCCCAGTCCTATAATACCCAGGGTTTTATTTCTGACCTCAACTCCCATAAATTTACTACGTTTCCATTCTCTCGCTTTGAGTGAAGCGTTAGCTTGTGGTATGTGTCGAGCTAGTGCAAGCATGAGGGCGATGGTATGCTCCGCTGCGGAAATGGTGTTGGCTGTTGGAGCGTTAACTACTATGACCCCATGTTTTGTTGCTGCTTCAATGTCGATATTATCTACTCCCACTCCGGCGCGGGCAACGACAATTAATTTTTTTCCTGCCTCAATAACGGATGCAGTCACTTTCGTTTGGCTGCGCACCATTAATGCTTCATAGTTACCTATTATGGAGATGAGTTTCTCAGGGGGCAACCCCACTTTGACATCAACCTCACAGTATTTTCTGAGAGTATTGACGCCTTCTTCTGCCATGTGATCTGAGACTAGAGCCTTCATAATAAATTTTCCCTTTGTGTTGTTGATTTCACTACCTTTTAACTATTAAAGCCAAGCTTGGTAAGCGTCTTTTCTAATGCAGTAAGTGTTTCTTTGATATCAGCTTCAGTAACCCAGCCCAGGTGTCCGATGCGAAAAATTTTGTTGGCTAGATGCCTCTGTCCGCCTGCTACTACAACTCCATAGTCATCCTTTAGCACCTGTCGCAACTCACTAACATTGATACCATCTGGTATTTTTACGGCAGTCACTGTATTTGAGGCAAATGATTTATCGGCAAACAGAGAAAGACCAAGTTTCTCAATGCCCCTTCGTGTTGCTTCTGCCACGCGGGCATGGCGAGCTGTGATATTGGCTAGCCCCTCATGTTCCATCATACTGAGGGCTTTGTCCAGTGCATAGAATAGGGAAATGGCGGGAGTCCACGAGGTCTGTCCTTTTTTCAGATAATCCTTAGCTTTACTCAAATCCCAGTAAAAACGCGGCATTGTAGCTTGGGAATTAGCTCTCCAGCCCTTCTGGTTGATACTGAGCATACTTAACCCTGGTGGTATCATCCATCCCTTTTGTGACCCTGTAACTACTACGTCGCAATGCCATGCGTCAACGCGCATTTTTAGTGAACCCAAACCGCTGACAGCATCTACTATGAGAAGCTTGTCAAATTCGCTTACTACTCTTCCCAGCGCTTCAATGTCATTGGTTACTCCTGTAGAAGTTTCGTTGTGGGTTACCAGTACTGCCTTGATGTCAGGGTCTTCGTTGAGGGCTTGGCGTATGGCATCAGGGTCTGCGGCTTTCCCCCACTCGAATTGCAACCTGTTTACATTGGCACCGAAGCATTTTGCAATATCTGCAAATCTATCACCAAAAACACCGATGGACACTGCTAACACCTTGTCATTGGGAGAAAGGCTGTTTACGATGGCAGCTTCCAGTCCCCCTGTGCCAGAAGCGGTTAATATAATGACGTCGCTGCGAGTTTGGAACATCATCTTTAATTTGGCTGTGGCTCTTTGTAATATTTCGGCGAATTCTTCGCCGCGATGGTTTATCATTTGTCCTCCCATCGCTTGAAGTGTTTCTGGTGGGCATGGGGTGGGTCCGGGAATACGTAGCTGCATTGTATTTGAT
>JAGHDJ010000042.1 GCA_021159955.1 Dehalococcoidia bacterium | reverse complement strand
TTGGTATGCTGCAGCGCGATTTGACAAATTTTATGATTTGTCAAATCGCGCTGCAGCATACCAAAGCAACAGCACACATAAACTTGGGGAGCACAAACTCCTGACGATTGAATTTACAAAGAAGCCGTCAGGAATTCATGCCGGCACAAGTCAGAAACAGCACAAACCGACGCCAGCCGCCAATATGTTGTTCTGCTTATACATCCCCTGTTATAAGACAACTGAAAAGCCGTTCTATCTTCCTATTACCGCTCTGGATATGACAAGCCTCTGAACCTCGGAAGTGCCTTCTCCGATGGTCATGATCTTTGCATCTCTGTGGAACCTCTCGACAGGATAATCCGTTGTAAATCCAACCCCACCGAGAATCTGGATTGCCTTATCGGTTACATCCAGAGTTTCCTCACTGCAAAACAGCTTTGCCATCGCCGCTGCCTGACTTCCGCCCTCTTTTCCTTCTTGAATAAGCCATGCAGCATGATAAGTTAGATTCTCCATAGCTGCTACCTTAGTTGCCATATCAGCAATCATGAATTGAATTGCCTGGAATTTTGCGATTGTCCGCCCGAACTGTTCTCTTTCTTTGGCGTATGCTACAGCGATTTCCAATGCTGCCTTGGATAGACCTACACACTGAGCCCCGATAGCAAGCCTGCCTATATCCAGGGTCTTCATCGCCGCTATGAACCCGTTCCCTTCAGTACCCAGAATGTTCTCCCTGGGAACCCTGCAGTTATCCATAAAGAACTCCGTTGTTGGAGAAGCCTTTACCCCCATTTTCTTTTCCACTTTCCCAATCTTCAATCCTGGAGTATCCTTCGGGACTATGAAAGAACTGATGCCATGAGCCTTCTTTTCGGGATCGGTTACAGCATATACAATGATAATATCCGCAATAGCAGCATCGGTAATGAAGTGCTTGGAGCCATTGATAACATACTGGTCTCCTTCCAGTCTGGCTGTGGTTTTGAGTGCGGCTGAATCCGAGCCAGCTCCAGGCTCAGACAAGCCAAAAGCTGATATCTTGTCTTTGCAAAGGAGGGGGAGATATTTCTTTCTTTGTTCATCCGACCCCGCTTCGTTGATAGAGTCTATCGCCAGAGTCTGCGCATCATAAGACATCCCCGTTCCGCCGCAGGCTTTTTCAATTTCCTCCAGGGCTACCATATAGCTGATTAAGTCCAGCCCCTGTCCCCCGAACTCCTTTGGTATGTGCAGTCCCAGCAGGTTGAGTTCCCCCAGCCTCTTCAGGTTCCTTTCCACAATACTATAATCTGAGTTCTCATCCGCCTCAGCTGCCGTTTTCTTAAACTCCGCGGCAACTCCCCGAGCGATTTGCCTGACATCCTCGTGGATGTCTTTGAAATAAGGATATTCTGCCATTGTCCTGTTCTCCTTTCTTAACTTCTACTTAAGATTTCTTATCGCCTCTTGGTCATTCTTTATTTCTTCCTGATAATTCGGCGGAAATCCTGAAATCAGGTCTGCCTGAGCGCCATAAAATGGGATGGGATACCTTATTCCAGTCTTGTCCAGAGCCTCAAGCCCTTTAAGTAAGGTATCAATGTAACCAGGCGGCAGAGCCATTATCAACTCCTCTTCTTGAACATGTCCATACCTTCTCTCTCCAAAGCAGGGGACTGTCATTGCAGGTTTACCGGTGGTGTAACACCGCCCTATTGAGTCAGAACATGACGATTCCCCACAGGAAGAAAATTCTAACTTTTCGTAATTTTCCCACTGAAGCCCGTTAATTACCCTCATCATCTGCGCTGGCGTACCGAACAGTATAATCATGTCTGGCTCTATTCTGCCAGAGGTAAGTGGTGATAACACCGCAGCATTAAAATGACCGGGGATACGCGGCCAATTCTCAGGAGCATACTTTCTTAAGGCAACTTCCTTATCCTTAAACCACACTTCCCCCACTGCCAACGAGAACGACTCAGGGACACTATCTCTCAATCCTACAACCATACCACAGGCAGGAATCAAATCCCCGATAGTAAAACCTACTGTCCATCCCAAAGTCCTACTTTGAGCTATCAACTGACAGAGAGTCGTGACTGCTGCTGGCTTCCTGTGCTTGATTTTGTCCATATCTTCAGTATCTTTGAGCAGTTTTAATCCGACAGGGAACGTCCTCAATCTCAACGTTCGCTCAAGCTGCAGTCCTATATCTCTCCACTCAGACATCTTTATTTCACCTCTATCAATTCTATCAATACACCACATGTGGATTTGGGATGAGTGAAGATATACGACAGCTCCTCCTTCCCCTCTTCTTCCCATGGGATTTTCATCCTCACTGGCTCACCAGGCATCATCCTGACACCCTTTGCCTTGAGCTCCTTTACCATAGCCTCCAGATTAGAAACCCTGAAAGCAAAATGATTTAATCCTTCCCCTTTAGCATCAATAAATTTCGCTATCACCCCTTCGGGACCCGTCGGCTCTAAAAACTGAAGCTGCGTTCCTGCTATTCTGTCCGACTTCACCCTCATTTTTTCGTGGGGCATATCCCACCCAACATCAAATTTCAGACCAAACAGGTCCTTAAATAACGCCACCGCCTTATCCGCATCCTTAACAGCAATTACCACTTCTTCTATGCCTATTACGGCTGGCTCTCCCATTTGCAATTTCTCCTTCCGCTAATATCTTTTACCCATTGACTACAGTCCGACCCACGGTGCGCTCCCCCTTTATCAGGATTTAATGCCCATATAACAACAATGCCAGAGGGTAGTTCTCCTGCTTGGCGAATTACCCTCTGGCACCATCACTATTCAAATTCAGAGACTTTCTCACGGAGTCCATAAAGAAACTCCCTCCCACTAAGAAAGCAACCCGACAATGCAGCGCAACTGCATGTCAATTGCCCCAAAATGATATCATAACTCTGCCTTTTTTCCAAGGACACAACTGCACAGCTCTAAAGTGTAACTTGAACTCTAGAAAGATTAATATCTCACCCCTTTTCTGCTTCCCCATCCCTGAACAAATACTAAATATCGACTCAATAGAACCCGCTATCTCAAACACGTCCACCCCTAAAGAAAATCTAAGCGATACTGGTTTATCCCCGCTTTGATGACAGATGCAAGAATGTCAAAACCATTTAAAGAGACATCTTTAAAATTCAGGAAGTGTCTCTAGTCATCCTTCAGCTAAATCTCTCCGCCTGCCAGCAACCCTTATCTGCTCAAACTGCTCATTCAGTTTTGAAAACATCTCTTCCCTGTCACTTCGAAATGCACGCCTCTCCTGCCGTTCATGCGCCCAGGTGTCAAAGGAAGCGAGATAAAGATAGGAGTCATCTCCCGAAATGCCTGGCACAACATGCCTCTCCAACGGAATGCCCATTGCCAGCATACCGCGCTCCAGGGCAGTATCGCGCGAAGGGTCAAATACCTCCCAGCCATCCAGCCAAACCTCACAGTCTACATGGTCCCTTACTTCAGGCGTAGTCTTCCAGCGCCGCTTTATTTTCTCATTCCATGAAGTTCTATCCTGAAGTTCTGTGTTGGGCTTGATGAAATAGACACAGTATCTGGCAGAAATACCCAGCGACCTGAGCATAGCTACTAATAGATTGGTCTTGCCAGAACACATTCCCCGGCCCCTGGCAAGGGTCTCTGATGCGGGAATATCCCAATCTTCAAGCTGATAAGGAAACTCCTTAACAAAGGCAAAGATGCACCGAACCACATCCTCGCTGTCCCTGAGACCACGCGCCAATTCCTGCGCTCTGGATACTATCTCAGTATGTCGGTCAAAATCGCAGAGCTCACTCGGCTGTAGATATTCTCCGTCGTTCTGAAACATCATCCCTCCACAAACAGCAACTACTCTTTGTTCACCACTACATTCTTGCTGGAGTAGTATATCAGGTGAGTTTCACTTAATACCAGAATCGAGGGGCGATGTGGAATAACGACTGGATTCCCGGGACTTCGTTTAAGGATACTTCAGCTATGCCTTATTATCTGACTCAAGCTGGAGTGCCCATATTGTCGCTTCACACACAGCCATATCTTCCTCCGGTGTGCCACCGCTGACACCAATTCCACCAATCACGCCACTGTCATCCTTTATGGGCAAGCCTCCAGGGATACTGGTAATCCTATCATTCCAGTTGGAAGTATTGAACCCTGAGTTCGGTGCCGCAGGGTCACCATATCTGGATATCTCAGAGCTAGGACATTGGAAGACAGCTGCTGTCCATGCCTTATCTCTGGCAATATCAGCAGTGGGAATCAATGCACCATCCATCCGGTGCAAGGCAACCAGAACTCCATTCCTGTCTGTAACAGCAATGCTGCAGATATTACCTGTCTTCCGAGTATGCTCTAGCGCGATACGAATTGCTTTCCTGGCTAACTCTAAAGTCATGACCACAATAACTATTGCCTCACTTTAACCCTATATCAGCTTAGTCGTAAAAATCGTAGAGGGCAGATACCCCAATCTGGCTAACGCTGGTATCACTTATATCACCCATATCAGGCGGAACACCACTGGCACCTATAGCGCCAATTACCTCTGCGTTCTCATTAGTAATAGGAACTCCACCAGCTACAGGGGTGAAACGGCCCTTGCTCTTACCCAGCAACCCCAGCCCATGATCTCCCAGCTGCTTCCCAACCTTGCGATAGTCAACCATCCTTGCCAGCAGCGCCGTCGATAAATTAAAAGATGCCGTGGACCACGCTTTCTCAATGGCTATATCTACAGTTAGTGCAGCAGCACCATCCATCCTGTGAACAGCTATCACAGCTCCCGCCTCATTAACTACGGCAATGCTACAAGCAAATCCAGCAATATCACTAGCCCACCTTGCCGACGCCGCAAGTGCTTTCTCTGCCATTTCAAGGGTTACCTGTTTCAACGCACTACCTCCGTTCCGACCTGGAATCTAAATCACTGGTAGCTACTATATCAACACCTGTACCCAGCAGATTAGAGATGACTACCCCACCCATTGCAACAGGAGGACTTACCTTTACCTTCGCTAAAACGCGCATGCCCTCAACTAATTTTGCCTTTGGTATCGGGGCTGCGGTTCTCACTGGCAAAAGGTCTTGCGAGCTACCCTGAGTAAGCACGGTAGCTGTAAGTACTCTTGTCGGGTTAGCATACTCTTCCATGGCATACTTTTTGCCCACTTTGCACTTGTAACCATCAATGCTGGTCACCTCGCCACCATCATCAATAGTTAATATCATTGGACAACCCAAAGGGCAATTGATACAGGTAATCTTCTCTTCCCTAGCCATTCTTTTTGACTCTTCTTTCACAATCCACTTTTAATTCCTTGTTTCCATTCTTGAGCTTTGCAAGTTGCTCGGAAGAAACCTTCAGTTTTATCATTGAACTGGGCTTCACCACTCTCTCAGCCTTTTCCATAATATCGCCCACTTTAAATCTAACCAATTCCGCTGGCTCACTGACCCTCATATACAGAGTCACATCATGTTTTCCACTAATCTTGTGAGGGACCACATATCTGATATTCTCTCCCGCCACCATGGTTATATCAGACACATCTGATTTAACCCCGTTAGCAAAGGCGACAGCACTAGCCCCCGCCAACTCACTTTCCCAGGTAACATTATCTACCAGATCGTGAACGTGAACCACATTGCCTCCGGCAAATATACCGGGAACACTTGTCTGTCGGAGCTCATCTACCACCGAGCCTCCAGTAATGGGATCTAATTTCACCCCGGCCATCAATGAGAGTTCATT
>JAGHDJ010000104.1 GCA_021159955.1 Dehalococcoidia bacterium | reverse complement strand
GGTATCTATTGACGACCTGTTCCTCTTCGGGTTTCTGAGCGTTGACCTTTTCAGTGTTGAACCAGATTAAGTCTCTGAAGTTGGTGGTAGCGAAGTATTTGGCTCTTCTGGCATTTGCCTTCTCCCATGCGGGTTTTTTAAGGTCTTCATAGTCAAAAACATCAAAGTAGGGTTGCTTGGCTTCTATAACACAGAGGACATTTTGGCTGCGACGAGATTCATAGATTATGATATCAGGTGATTTTCTATCTGACCCGTAAGTATCGACATCGGGAAGTCCTAAATCAATGTTTTGCTGCTCGATAATTTGTCTCATCCAGTGCATAAGGACTGCTACCGCACTGCGTTCCACTTTATGGGTAGTGGTCTCAAATGGACTTGGTATCCGTTTTCTGCTGTTGCTCAACTTATATTTCTTCATGCTCTTTTAGAACCTCATTTACGATGCGGCGAGCTATTTCAAAAGCGGCGGCGATGCGGATTATCTTAACGTCGGCGACGCCCTTTATATCCAGGAGCTTCTCTAAGGGCTGGTTTGCCATGCCCCTGAAGCCACCGAATTTCTCCAGGATTTCGTTGGCGATTTCTTCTGCAGGTCTATTCTTGATACCGGTGGCGATGATGATAGAAAGAAGCTCGGCGTCGGTCAGGGTTTCCGCGCCCAGTTCTCGCAATTTGCCGCCGGGGTGATGCCATCTTTGAGGTTTATTACTCATTGCTTCGTTCACTAAAGGGATTTACCACCGCTATCTCCCTAAATTGGATGAAGTCTTTTTCGTTAGCGGTATATATCGTGGTTACTCCATTGTCGAGCATGGTGGCTACTATCTGAGCATCGAAAAAGATCAAGCCTTTGAGTTGGTAGCGCCGAGCTAGATTCAGCGTCAGGCTCAGTGTTCCTTTCCGTGGATATATTCTCCTGATAGTTTCCATTTCCCACAGAGTCTCTACTATCCTTACCGCCTCATCAAGCTGGCAAGGGTTCTTAATCTTCCTTGGATTAGTGATAGTGGAGAATAACTCTCCCATCACTTGAGGTGATACACAAGACAGGATTTCTCCAGCGATAACCTTATCCATAAAGCTTGTCGCTGCCTGATGCAGTGGATTGTCAGTCTCTGATGCGTAGACCAACACATTGGTATCCAGAAAGGCCATTTCACCTGCCTTCATAGATTTCCTTCCGGCTCAAGCCACCTATAATCCCGCCGCCAGCAAAGGTCACTAAACGCATTTTCCGCCCTCTCTCAGCTTGGAGCTTTTTTTCTTTCACCCCCACCGCAGCTTTTACTTTCAGATATTCATCAATCTGGTCGCGGTGAAAGCGATAAGTCCGGTACCCCACCTTAATAGATGGAAGCTCTCCCTTTCTAGCCTTTCTAACAATTGTTTCCCGATTTAGTCTGAGATATTCAGCGACCTCATCCACGGTCATGAGCTTCTCCATTGCTTTTCACCCCCTTTGTCTAGTAGAGATTATACCAGACCATTGTGGACTATTCAAGATTATACAGGAGGATTGCGGGATTAGAGCATTATTTATTCAATGGCAGCCTATCTGCATAGTTTCGACATCTGTGTTTGATATGGTTCACGGACAATACCCTTTTCGGTAATAATTGCCGATATATAACGGTGGGGTGTAACATCGAAGGCTGGGTTGGCTGTTCTTACTCCCTCAGGAGCGATTCGCATCCCTCCAATGTGGGTAACTTCTTCAGGGTTGCGTTCCTCTATGGGAATGTCCTCCCCCGATTTCAGTGAGAAATCAATAGTGCTGACGGGAGCGGCGACGTAAAAGGGGACATTATTTTCTTTTGCCAGTACTGCTAAAGAGTAGGTTCCAATTTTATTGGCGGTGTCTCCGTTCTGAGCTATCCTATCGGCGCCTACGACAACGCAGTCGATTTTTCCTCGACTCAGGAAGTGTCCTGCCATAGAGTCGGTGATGAGGGTGACAGTGATGCCTTTCCGCATCAATTCCCATGTGGTGAGTCGCGCTCCCTGCAGAAGGGGGCGCGTCTCATCGGCAAAGACCTTGATTTTTTTACCCTCTTCTCCAGCGGCAATTATTATTCCCAATGCCGTTCCGTAACCTGTGGTTGCCAACGGTCCGGCGTTGCAGTGTGTAAGTATGGTAAAGTCATTTTTGATGAGTTTAGCGCCCAGGTGACTGAGGTGTGCGGTTGCCTCCTTTTCCTCATTGTGAATTTTAATTGCCTCTCTAATAAGGGTTGATTTTATCAGGGATACATTTCCATCTGACTGAGATGCGAGTTTCATCCTTTTAATGGCATGAAAAAGATTGACGGCAGTGGGTCGAGCTGCGGAGAACGATTGACATATTTCCTCAATCTCGTTGAGGAATTCTTTGGTAGTGTCGGCGTCTGAATTTTGTGCTCCCAGTGCTATACCGTAAGCGGTGGCAACCCCTATGGCTGGCGCTCCTCTAACCTGCAGTTTCTTGATTGCAGATACTACCTCTAGATAATTGGAAAGTTCAAGATAGAACTCCTGGTGTGGGAGTGCTGTTTGATCAAGTATTATTAGTTTATCTTCTTGCCACTCTATTGTCTTCAACTAATCGGACTCCTGGTTCAGGGGAAAGTAGAGTAGGTAAGTATGTGATGAAAATAGTATTAAAGTCAACATTTTGTATTATCGACATTATTAATAGTAAATGGTGCCTTAATTGGCAGGGAAAATAAGTGATTTCCACAGATGGTTATGGTGAGTGAAAGAGTGCAATTTAAGGCTGAATTGGAGAGTGATTAATCTTGACTTCAAGTTCAGTATTCTGTTATAGTTTCAGCTAAATTATCAGTCTACTGGCGTGTTGGGGTGTAAAGATATGACGGTTCCAGAGTATAAGAATTTGAGAAGAGCTTATGGTTTTGATGAAGTAGCTTTAGTGCCTGGGGCTGTTACCATGAATCCGGAGAATGCCGATGTAAGTTTTTCTCTTGGTGACATAACATTTGATATTCCTGTTCTGGCATCAGCGATGGATAGTGTTGTTGACCCCAATTTTGCCGTTTTGCTTGGCAAGTTGGGCGGGCTGGCAGTTCTCAATTTGGAGGGTGTTCACACACGTTATGAGGATGCAGGAGCTGTTCTGTCGGATATAATTCAGACCCCTATCAGTGAAGTTACACCGTTATTACAGAAGGTTTATTCCGAACCGATTAAAGAGAAGCTTGTTGCTGAAAAGGTGGAAGAGGTCAAGCGTGGAGGAGTAGCGTGTGCTGTTTCTTTAACACCTTCTAATGCTAAGAGGTTGTCTCCTATTGCTGATGAAGCTGGTGCCGATGTCCTGTTTATCCAATCTACCGTTACCACCGCAAGGCATAAATCAAAGAGTTATAAGGGGCTCAATTTTACTGAGTTGAGCAAAGCTGTATCTTGTCAGATAGTAGTTGGTAATTGTGTCAGTTATGAGGTTGCCCTGGAGTTGATGAGAACTGGTATTACTGCACTTGTTATTGGTATTGGTCCTGGTGCAGCTTGCACCACCAGAGAGGTTCTGGGAGTAGGTGTGCCGCAGATAACAGCTACTATGGATTGTGCTGTCGCTCGTGATGAATACCTCCGTGAGACGGGTAGATACGTGTCCATTATTACCGATGGCGGTTTCCGCAGTGGAGGTGATTTATCAAAGGCTTTTGCCGCTGGTGCTGATGCTGTAATGCTGGGTTCGGTTATGGCACGTTCACAGGAAGCACCTGCGGGGGGTTATCACTGGGGTATGGCGAATCCCCATCCTGCACTGCCTCGCGGAACGCGAATAAAAGTAGGCACAACTGGTTCTCTTGAGCAAATTCTTTTCGGTCCCGCCGCAGTTACCGACGGAAGCCAAAATCTCATTGGAGCTCTTCGTACTGCTATGGGCGTGTGCAGCGCCGCAAATATTAAAGAGATGCACAGGGTGGAGATGGTGGTTGCCCCGGCTATAAAGACTGAGGGCAAGTCCTGGCAGTTGACTCAGAGTTATTAGCTGCATTAGGAGAACTAAGCGAGGGGTGTTTATATATTCTATCTCTTTAATATCCTCTGGTTGTAAGACAAGTGGTTCAAGAATTTAGAGAATAATGCAAAACAAAGACCTTTTATCTATATCGGATCTCAAGACAGAAGATGTGTGGCAGTTTTTAACCGATGCCATTGACCTGAAGGAGAAGCGTAGTATCCCTGATGTATCTCGAGGTGTGCTTGTCTTGCTCTTTGAGAAGCCGTCGTTACGCACTCGGGTCAGTTTTGATGTGGCAATGCACCAGATGGGTGGGTATACCATATATCTATCTCCTGAGGAGGTGGGTATGGGGAAGAGGGAATCCATTCCCGATGTAGCCAGAGTGATAAGCCGCTACGTAAATATTATTGCTTCCCGCACCTATTCTCATCGGACATTGGAGTTGCTTGCCCGTTATGCCACGATTCCTGTGATAAATGCGCTATCAGATTTAGAGCATCCCTGCCAGGCACTGGCTGATTTACTCACTATCTATGAGAAAAAAAACAAGTTGCAGGGGTTGACTCTGGCATTTGTGGGTGATGGCAACAATGTTGCTAATAGCTTACTGCTGGCGTCTATGCTGGTTGGAATGAATTTTAGTATTGCCTGTCCCCGTGGATATGAGATAGGGGATAATGTTTTAAAACAGGCTCAAGGCATTGCTTCTGTCACCGGCGCCCACATATCGTGTGTTGATAATCCTGCCCGAGCTGCCAGAGGTGCAGACGTATTATAT
>JAGHDJ010000127.1 GCA_021159955.1 Dehalococcoidia bacterium | reverse complement strand
GGGTAACCGCTTAGCAGGCGGCCGCACTAGACCACTATGCGATCCCTCCCCGTGTATTTGGACACGGGCGCACTATACCATAAAGCATTGTTGCCTTCAACAGATTGGGACTATTCTGGTGTGTGTAGATATGCGAAATTTCCCTTATTATGGCACGGAGACTTGATTGATTAGTATGTGTAGACAATAATGCTATAACAATTGTGTTTCTGAACTGGATGAGGTTGGGGCATGTCCTTGTCTTCATTCGTGATCAGTCCCGACGTTAAATGATAGAGATTGAGGTGTCTAAAATATGATGGCTAAGAAAAACTTGATGACGAAGTTACAAGAGAAGGTAAAACTCAATCCTAAAAAGATAATTTTTCCTGAGGGAGAAGAAACAAGAATTCTCAAAGCGGTGGAGTTTGCCGTTGAGCAAGAGCTCTGCTTTCCGTTTGTTTTGGGAAACAGGGAGGCGGTGAGCAAAAAAGCGGTGGATGTGGGGGTTTCTCTACAAGGAATAGAAGTGATAGACCCTGCACTATCTCCTGAGTTGGAAAGATATGTGGACATTTATACTCGATCCAGCTCTATCTCCAGCGGCGCAGCTGCAAGACTTATCAAGAGGCCAATATATTATGGGGCTATGATGGTCAGGAGCGGGGATGTTGATGGGATGGTGGCTGGTGCTGTGTATGAAACTTCTACCGTGATAATGGCAAGCCAGCTGGCAGTGGGGATGAAGGAAGGTATTACTACTCCCTCCAGCTATTTTATTATGGACATACCCGGTTTCGAGGGGGGTGAAGATGGGGTGCTTATCTTTGCTGACTGTGCTGTTAACGCAGATCCCTCGGCTGAAGAATTGGCTGATATTGCAATCGCAAGTGCTGATACTGCAAAAGCCATTTTGGGCTGTGAAGCCAGGGTCGCCATGCTTTCATTTTCCACGAAAGGGAGTTCTATTGAGTCACCTGTGGAAAAGGTAATCATTGCCACAGAGATGGTAAAGGAGAGGAGACCTGACATACTCGTAGACGGAGAATTGCAACTGGACGCAGCTATTGTAGAGGCAGTGGCGAAGAAGAAGATAAAGGACGAGAGCCCCGTAGCGGGAAAGGCGAATACCCTGATATTCCCCGACCTGAATTCAGGGAATATCGGTTATAAACTGACGCAAAGATTGGCTAAAGCGGCTGCTTATGGGCCTATGTTACAGGGATTTGCTATGCCCGTATCCGACCTTTCCAGGGGTGCTGAGGTAGTTGATATTGTCGGGGCTCTGATAATTACTTCGGCACAGGTTAAATGAGGAGGTTGAGAGATTGAAGATACTCGTATTAAATTCGGGCAGTTCTTCTGTAAAATATCAGATGTTTAATGCTGCTGATGAACAGGTTATGGCTGAAGGCATTGTGGGTAAAATAGGAGATGCGGGAGCTTATCTTGAGCATAAAGCAAAGGGTGAGAAAATCAGGCGTGATGTGATTGCCATGAATCATAAAGAGGCGTTTCAGGTGGTTATAGATGTTCTGGTTGATAAGAATGTCGGCGTGCTGGGTGCTGTCTCAGAGATAAGTGCTGTGGGACATAGAGTTGTGCATGGAGGAGATAAATTCTTTGCATCCACGGTAATCACGGATGAAGTCATTGATAAAATAGAGGAGTGTGTGTCTCTGTCTCCGCTGCATAATCCGCCCAATCTGCTGGTAATAAAAGAGGCAAAGAAGTTGCTCCCAGGAGTTCCTCAGGTGGCGGTGTTTGATACGGCTTTTCATCACGCCATGCCTGAAAAGGCGTATATGTATGCCCTTCCCTATGAATACTATCGGGATTACAAGATTAGGAGATACGGATTCCATGGCATCTCGCACAGATATGTATCCGTCAGGGCGGCAGAGATAGTTCAGCGCCCCATAGAAGAGCTTAAGATTATCACCTGCCATCTGGGTAATGGTTCCAGTATGGCGGCTCTTGATAAGGGCGTGTCTATCGACACCAGTTTGGGCTTCACCCCCCTGGAAGGGTTAATTATGGGCACCAGGTGCGGAGATCTGGATCCTGCCATCACCTTCTTTTTGTCTCGAGAGGTTGGACTCAGCATAGATGAGATTGATAATCTTATGAATAAAAAGAGTGGCTTGCTGGGCATATCAGGAGTTAGCAATGATGTCAGAGAGATAACATTTCAGGCGCACTCGGGCAACAAGCGGTGTCAGCTGGCGCTTGAGATGTGTGCATACAGGATTAAGAAATATATAGGCGCTTATATTACTGTGCTGAGCTCGCTTGATGCGCTGGTGTTCACGGCTGGCATAGGGGAAAAATCTCCTGAGATGAGATCTATGGTCTGTAAAGATATGGGAGCGCTGGGTATAGAGTTGGATGAAAAGAAAAATGCAGAGGTAATGGGTATTGAAAGCATAATCAGCAGTGCGGAGTCAAAGGTTAAGGTCATGGTGGTGCCCACTAATGAAGAGAAAATAATTGCAATTGATACACTTAAGCTGGCAGAAGAAGAAATAAGCAGAAGTGAAAAAGGGAGAACATAAATGTCAGCCCAGAAAGAAGTTATTGATATCATTGCGAAACAGTTTAAAGCAGATGCAGGTCAGATTAATAGGGACATAAAGTTTATTGATGACCTGAAGGCATTTGTTGATATAATGCATTTTGGGAGAAACAGAAGGTTAAGCCGACAACGGTGGGTCGGAGACATTTTCTAGAGAAGAGTTTCTTTGTGGCATTGTGTTGCTTGACACTTTGCTATTGGGATGTCTAAAATGGCTGGAGATTTTTACTGTGGCCGCAGGTGAAGGGGGGGGATGCTCAGTGGCCGAAGTCCGACTTGGTAGAGAAGAAAGTTTTGACAACTTACTGAAGCGCTTTAGTAAAAGAGTGCAGCAGGAAGGTCTTTTGTCGGAATATCGCAGACGACGATATTTCGAGAAGCCGAGTGTTAAGCGTAAGAGAAAGCAGGCAGCAAGATTACGGCGAGCTGCACGGAGGTAGAGGTAACTTCCGTTTACGGTTTGATAATGGGTGAAGATTTACAACAGCGCTTGAGAGACGACCTGAAAAAGGCGATGAAGAGTGGAAACAAGACTGGTGTCTCAGTTCTTCGTTTGCTTATAGCGGGCATCAGGAATACCGAGATTAATAAGGGCAAGTCCCTTGGTGATAGCGATGTTCTGGGAGTGATAGCCCGTGAGGTAAAGCAACGCCGTGAGAGCATCGCAGCTTATGCCAGTGGTAATCGTCAGGACCTTGTAGATGCAGAAGAAAAGGAGAAGGCTATTCTCCTGGGATACCTGCCGCCACAGATGTCGCGGGATGAAATTGTAGCTGCAGCCAAAGTAGTAATTTCAGAAGTTGGTGCTCTGTGCCCTCAAGATAAAGGGCGCGTGATGGGGAAGCTCGTTTCCCAGCTTAAAGGGCAAGCAGATGGTCGCGAGATAAACGGAGTGGTTGATGAGCTGCTTCAGAATTCTTGATGATATACATGGAGAATTGTCCTCCCCTGGTTATTGTGAACATGAAGTTTCCTGGCGTCAGGGCTTAGGAACGCTGATGTGATGACAGACTTAGCTTCCCCTGCAGGTAATATATCTGGTATTAGATTTGGTGTAATCGTCTTCCTTGGTACGTGGAGCGATGCCGATTGCTATTATGC
>JAGHDJ010000073.1 GCA_021159955.1 Dehalococcoidia bacterium | reverse complement strand
TTTGGTAAATTTATTGATTACTAATGTTGTTATATATCTAGATTTGGTTAGTATATTTGCAGATGTGTTACCAACGATGGGAATAGAGGCATCCTGAAACGGCAGAGAATATATAAAATCAGAAAGCTCTTTGGTAGCATTATCCATTAAATTACTGTGAAAAGCACCGGCGACTTTCAGGGGGATGGCGCGCAGCGCTCCTCTACTTTTGGCTAAATCCATCGCTTTGCTCAGGGCTTCTTTAGAACCGCTGATTACTATCTGTCCAGGGCTGTTGATGTTGGCAATCTCCGTGCCACTTTCCGCGCATATCTCTTCAAGTGGCTCTCTGTCCATTTTGATAATGGCAGCCATACCACCGACAACACGTTCCACTTCCCTCTGCATCAGTCTGCCCCTTTCTTGAACCAGGAGTAGGGTGTCTTTGAAACTGAGCACGTTGCCTGTTATCAATGCTGTATATTCTCCCAGACTGTGCCCTGCGACAAAGTCGGGTGGGGCATAAACGTCTTCATCAAGAATCTTGTGTAGAATCTTAGTATAAGCTATGCTGACTACCAGCACTGCTGGTTGGGAATAGGATCCAGCTCTACTTGCGGTCCATCAAAGCACATTTGGGATAAAGAGAAACCGACCACTTCGTCACCTTCATCAAAGACGGCCTTTGCTTCGGGATATTTGTGATATATCTCATAGCCCATACCTGTCCATTGCGAACCTTGGCCGGGGAAAAGATATGCAGTTTTCATCGCTATTGTCTCCAAGCTGCAATCAATTGCTAGCAAAATCAAGGGCGAGATTTGCTATGATTTTCTCAGCTTCGGTTATGATGTCTGTTATGATTTGATTACATGGTTTAATATCATTTATCATTCCTGATATCTGCCCTGCCATGACTGAGCCGTTTTCTACTTCGCCATCCATGGTTGCTTTTCTTAAACTACCGCCAAGGAAGATTTCCATTTCCTCAAGGGACATTCCTGTTTTTGCCATCTCTTCCAGTTGTTTTGTCATTTTATTTGCGAGACAGCGCACCGGGTGTCCTGTCTCTCTTCCCGTAATCACAGTTGAACGGTCGCGAGCCTCTATTATTTTCTGTTTGAAATCCGGGTGTGCGACGCATTCATCGCTGCACACGAACCGTGTTCCCATTTGTATTCCCTGAGCGCCGAGTGCCAGAGCGGCAACCAATCCCCTTCCATCTGCAAATCCTCCAGCAGCGATTACAGGTATGGTTACTGCGTCTACTATCTGCGGAATCAGGGGCATGGTGGATATATCTCCCACATGCCCTCCTGCTTCTCCACCCTCAGCTATCACTGCGTCTGCTCCCATACGCTCCAGTCGTCGTGCCAGAGCGACACTGGCTACTACTGGTATTACCTTCGCCCCATTTTCCTTGAGAGAGGGAATATAAGGACCAGGACTGCCGGCACCTGTAGTTACTATGAGGACGTTCTCTTCCAAAATTACCTTCATTACGTCTGGCGTGTATGGTGACATCAGCATAACATTCACACCGAAGGGTTTATCAGTCATTGCCTTAGTTCGACGAATCTGCTCTCGTACTCCATCGGGGGTATCTCCACCTGCTCCGATTAGACCCAACCCGCCGGCATTTGATACAGCGGAGGCGAGTTCGGCTGTTCCCAGCCATGCCATACCGCCCTGAATGATGGGAGATTCAATATTTAACAGTTGGCATATAGCAGTTTTCATTATGGTGAGCTCCTGTCTAGTTTAGTTGATCTTACAATTCGTGTCAGGATTTAGTGCTGGTTTCTTTGACTTTAACTATCTCTTTCCCGCGATAACTGCCACAGGTAGGGCAGACGTGGTGTGGTAGTTTAGGGCTGTGGCACTGTGGACAAGATTCCAGGTTGGGTTTGGATAAACTGAGGTGGCTTCTTCTCTTACCTTGGCGCGCCTTGGCAATTTTTCTTTTAGGTAAAGCTCCCATTTATATTTTAAACACATTCCTTTCCTTATATTTTTATTAAGTCTGATCGCTTACCAGTGCCTTGCGCACAACTACAGCGACTCTGGTTTAAGTCTGCTCCGCACTTCGGGCATAATCCTGCGCAATCGGGGTGACAGAGAGGATTTATCGGTGTGTTAAATAATGTATATTGGCTCACTGCCTTGGTAAGATCCAGTACATTAAACTGGTCTATAGTAAATCCCTCCGAGTCTTCTGTGATGTAAAGTGGTATTCCCTGCTGTTCATCCGTGAGTGGCAGGTATTCATCGTCAATGTTGATGATGATGGGGTAGTCAAATATGCGCAGACAACGGCTGCAGACCAGGCTGCGCTGCGTGTAGAGAGTGCCTCTTACCAGAACACCCTTGTCGGTGCGTATGAGTTCTACCTCGCCACTGACAGAATGTTCTGCCTCTTCTCCTGTGAGAGGGGGTTTAATTCTGTAACTGTAGCTTGAACCGATGCCTTGTTTGAGCATCTGAGCAACGTTAATTTGCATGTATTCTCCAATTGTATTATCACAATCATCACTAGATAGCAGGACTAATTATAGTTGTGGGTTTCTCCTGGTGTCAAGGTTGAGAAGCGGTGATCCATAGACCAGTTCAATTATACTTCATGAGGTGTTATAATTACCAACCAGGTTTGCTTTGTATTGGTGCAAGTTATAGCGTTACTTGTTTTGAAAAACTACTTTTGGGGTGGATTTATCTGTGGAAGTAATTCCTGCTATTGATCTCAAGGGAGGAAAGTGCGTTCGTCTTTATCAGGGGGACTACTCACGGGAGACGATTTTCTCTGATGACCCTCTGGATGTTGCCCTGCGCTGGCAGTCTATGGGAGCTCGGAGGTTGCATCTTGTGGATCTCGATGGGGCTGCTCGTGGTGAATCTGGAAACCTTGGAGTGGTTGAGCGAATAGTGAGCGAAGTGAATATCCCTGTTCAACTCGGGGGGGGGATTCGTAGCCTGGTGGCTGTGGAGCGGATATTGGGTGTTGGTGTTGATCGTGTTATTCTGGGAACTGGAGCTGTTGAGAACCAGGAACTGGTGAAGATGGCCTGTCGTGAGGCTAAAGTGAATATTATTGTGGGAGTAGATGTTCGTGGTGGTTGTGTTGCTACTCATGGTTGGTGCAAAGGGACGGACATTGCCGCTGCGGAGTTTGTTCGTCAAATGATGACCCTGGGAGTGGGGCGCTTTATATATACCGATGTAACTCGAGATGGCACTCTCACCGAACCTAACTTTGATGCTATAGAAGAGATGGTCAAACTTACGGAGTGTAATGTGATAGCTGCAGGTGGTATTTCCTCAGTAGAACATCTTCAGAAATTGAGTTGTCTCGGTGTCGAAGGTGCTATAGTTGGCAGGGCTATTTATACCCTGCCAACTATAGCACCTTCGACACCGAGACAACTCAATTTCTGAAGATGTTCTACTGAGGAAATACCACCTGCAGCTATCACA
>JAGHDJ010000145.1 GCA_021159955.1 Dehalococcoidia bacterium | reverse complement strand
CTTGGTAACAGGATGAAGCTAGCTTTACCCCGTCAAATCGTTATCTTTGCTATAGAGGTGACGGAGGTGAATACCTTCAGTAATGAGTGTACTCCTGAGGTGAAACGAGCGGTTCCTGTTTGCGTCGAAATGGTTGTTCGTGAGCTCAACAGTGATTGTGAAAAATATCTTGGTAGCGGTTAAAAACAACTTTATCGCCTTTACATGGATATTAAAAAGGACATTCTCCAGTGAGAACGCCCCCTTTAGTTGCTGTTAAATAGAGTAGTAATGGGTGCTTATCAGCACTGCTTACATTGACTTAATCACCTCTATTAGTTCTGCTATCTCTTTCTTGCTCATCACGTCATCAAGGTTCTGCAGGATGTCTACTATCATCTCTTTAGTAATTCCCTGGTCTACTAATCCTTGAAAATGGAGGGACATTTCCTTCGGCGCTCCTTGGGGACACACAATGAATGAAACGACTGTCTCGTGCTCGGCCATACTCAACCCCGGTCGGCCATAGATGCGGCCGTAGGCATCTGGGATTACCCAGTCGGGAATCTCGGGGCATATCTTGTTGAGTTCTTCCATTATCTTTGCCCCGGCGTCCCCTTTCCAGTGTCCATTGTATATAGCATGGCCTCGCTCTGACCATATAGACTGGGCAAACTCGGACCATTTCTCAAGTGCTTTTGGTTTATCACCATCTCGCTCCTTGATGTAATCTGGGAACACATTGGCGAATGAGCGTGCGGCGTTGACTGCTTTGGGATATCCAGCGTGAGTTATCAGATGCACTACAGCTTCATACATCTTTACTGCCGGGACGTTATTTTTCTTACCTTCTCGAATTGCCTTTTCAACATCGTCAAAGTTTCCCAACGAGCTTGCCACTGCAATCTTTGCCAGAGTATATAAGTCATTGATTTCATGAGTCATTTTGTATGTATCCCCCCCCTTATCTTAATTTAGGATATATCACAAGTAGTATATCTGTATTTGTGTGGTAGAATCAAATTAACACCGAGTACTTGACATAATTGTGGGGAATAAAGGGTGTCTATCTGTTGCGGAAATCGTTGGTGAATGGGTAACTTGCGGTTGTAGCTTATCCTATGGTGAGCCGCAGAGGAATCGAACCTCTAACCTGCTGATTAAGAGTCAGCTGCTCTGCCAATTGAGCTAGCGGCCCATAGCTATTTACGGTGGGTTATTGTAACACCGCATTGTGTGATTTGACAAGCCAGGTGTGCTGTATGGGTTGCTTTGAGGTGCTGAAAGTTGGGGTAGTGTAAAGATGAAGTTGATGCAGATATCAAAGTGGGACGGTGAGATTGCGGGGTAGGTGAGCCAGTTCAGTTGCTGGAATCAGTTAAAGGTGGAGTGGTCATTTCTCCGGTTATCTCTATTGGTGCCAGACTGAGGAGGAGTTTCTTGATGCCAAACCCGTTGCCAAAGGCAGCGGTGATTTCATAATCATCCGTGGTGGAGACGCAGTTTATTACTATTCCATCGCCGAACATCATGTGGTGTATATGTGAGCCTGTTTTGGGCACTGCTGTGGGCTGGATAGGTCTTGTTTTGGTGGGTATGGTTTTTTCTTCCGAGGAGGGGGGTGTTATCAGGTGTTTGGAAATGTCCCGCAGGAATCGTGAAGGTGGGTTTGTTGTGCTGCGTCCTGATAGATGGCGATGAAGTGTATGCAACAGGTAGAGTTGTTTTTTGGCTCTGGTTACCCCCACATAACAGAGGCGCCGCTCCTCTTCCATCTGCGATGGGTCGTCGAATGACCTTATATGTGGGAATATGCCTTCCTCCATCCCCGTGATAAATACAATGGGAAATTCCAGTCCCTTGGTCTGATGGAGGGTGATTAGGGTCACAGCGTCTGGTTTTTCGTCCAGAGCATCGGTGTCTGATACCAGTGTGGTCCTCTCAAGAAATAGGGCTAGTCCGTCAGGTGGCACGATGTCCTGATATTGAGTGGCGACGGTATGTAATTCTAGAATGTTATCCCATCGCTCCTCCCCTCCATCTTGAGATAATATGTATTCTCGATAATTTGTCTCCGTTAGCACTGTGTCCAGCAGAGTTGGGATAGTCATCTCTCCTGCTTTGATAATGAGTCCGTTGAGCAGGGTAAAAAATGCTGTCAGTGTATGTGTGGTGCGGTAGGTAAAGGGAGAGGCTGTTCCTGTTTCTGGCTGCGCAATAAGTCGTAGTGCTTCGTGAAGGGATATATCCAGACTTCTTGCCCATTGTGATAGCTGGTTGATTGTTTGTTTACCGATGCCGCGTTTGGGGATATTGATTATCCTGTTTAGACTGACTTCATCCAGCGGGTTGTAAATCAATTTAAGGTATGCGAGAATATCTTTCACTTCCTGTCTTTCGTAGAAGCGCGTCCCTCCTATCAACTGGTATGCTATACCGTAACGGACAAACATTTCCTCAATAGTTCTTGATTGGGCATTGGTGCGATACATCACAGCGCAGTTTTTCGCCGAGATGTCACCCTGACTTATCAGGCGCTCTACCTCGCTGACTATGAATTGTGCTTCTTCCTGTTCGCTGTATAATTTGCGAGTGATAATGGGGGCTCCCTCTTCGTTCTCCGTCCACAAATCCTTCTCTTTGCGCTGCAGGTTCCCTGAGATGATTTGTTGTGCTGCCCCAAGAATTGTCTTGGTGGAACGGTAGTTTTGTTCCAGCATAATCAGTTTGGCTTCCGGGTAATCATTCTCGAAGTTGAGGATGTTACGCAAGTCGGCAGAGCGCCAGGAATATATTGACTGGTCAGGGTCTCCCACTACACATATATTGCGATATTTATCAGCCAGTTGTTTGACCAGGGCATACTGAGCCAGATTGGTGTCTTGGAATTCGTCAATGTTGATGTGAAGATATCTCTGTTGATATTTGGAGAGAAGTTCAGGTTGCTTGCGGAAGAGGAGCACCACCTCCATAATAAGATCGTCAAAATCAAGGGCGTTATTCTGGGTGAGGTGCTTCTGGTAGAGTTCGTAGATACGGCTTGCCACCTCTTCAAAATAACTGTGGACATATTGGTTGTATTCGCTGGGTGTTATGAGTTGACTCTTGGCACTGCTTATGGCAGATTGTATAGCTCTGGGATGGAATCTCCTGGTGTCAAGTCCTGCTGCCTGAATGTCGCGCTTCAGCAGATTTATCTGGTCTGTGCTGTCATAAATGACAAAATTGGAGTCTAGCCCTATCTGTCCTCTTTCTTTCCGCAGGATGCGGGAACAGATAGCGTGAAATGTCCCCAGCGTTATATCGTCTGCCGAGCGACCGATAAGCTCGTGTATCCTGTCGCCCATTTCGCGAGCTGCTTTATTGGTGAAGGTTACTGCCAGAATGCGGTATGGTTGAACACCGCAGTTTATAATTAAATGGGCAATTCTCTGAGTAACTACTCTGGTTTTTCCGCTGCCGGGACCTGCTAGAATAAGGAGTGGTCCGCCGACTGTTTCTACAGCTTCTTTTTGTTGGGGGTTAAGTTCTTGAACGGTATTCATAGTTACTTGCCCATTATATCACTAGGATGGGATAGAGCTCCAGTT
>JAGHDJ010000052.1 GCA_021159955.1 Dehalococcoidia bacterium | reverse complement strand
TAATTTGATCCAGAATGGTGGGGCTGGCTCGTCCCGTGCGTAATGTTCCCAAATCTCTCTGCAGTGCTTCAACGGTGTTTTTCATTTTGTCTGATGTCTTTGTGAGAATGTCAGAAATCATATTATCACCTACTTGATACTAATGTCCCGATTGATTCACCCGCCGCTGCTCGTTCGATGCCGTTTAGCTCATTAATATCAAAAACAACTATCGGCAGTTCATTGTCCAAACATAGAGAGAAAGCGGTAGCGTCCATTATCTCCAAATGTTTAGTTAAAGCATCGCGGTGACTGATGTGGCTGAATTTCTTTGCAGTGTGCTCTTTGATGGGGTCACTGTCGTATATGCCATCGACGTTGTGTTTGGCCATAAGCAATATTTCGGCTTCAATTTCTATTGCTCGTAGTGCGGCTGCGGTGTCAGTAGTCATGTAGGGGTTACCTGTGCCTGCAGCGAAGATAACGACACGACTTTTCTCTAAATGGCGAATAGCACGACGTCGAATATATGGTTCTGCGATTGATTGAATGGGGATGGCGGTTTGTGTTCTGCATGCAACCTCTATACGCTCTAGCGCATCTTGAATGGCAAGGGCATTTATTATGGTAGCCAGCATGCCGGCATAGTCTGCTGTAACTCTATCCATCCCTTCGGCTTCGGCTTCGGCACCACGCCAGATATTGCCTCCGCCAACGACGATAGCTATCTGCGTTCCCTTCTTGGTTGCTATTCCAATCTGCTGTGCTATTTTGCCCAACACCAGGGGGTCTATACCGTATCCACTTTCTCCCATAAGAGCCTTACCGCTAATTTTCAAGAGGGCGCGTTTGTATTTTGGTGTGTGCATATTTTCGTCTCTAAGTGCCTAGTTCGAATCGTGTGAATCGTCTTATTTTTATATTCTCTCCTGTTTTGGCGATGGCCTCGGTAATGATGTCCTGGATGGTTTTGCTTGGATCTTTGACGTAATCTTGAAGTATGAGGCAGGCGTCTTTGGCTTCATACGCTGAGTCTTTCGGGAGGTCTTCGCTGTTAATGCATACTGGTGCAGTGGCAGTAACTTGCAATACCAGGTCGTGAGCAAGTTTCTTAAACTCTTCGGTGCGGGCGACGAAATCGCTCTCGCAGTTTAGCTCTATCATGGCTCCGAGTCGGCCACCCGGATGAGTATATACTTCAATCAGTCCCTGTGAAGTGTCACGTCCTGCCCGTTTACCCGCTTTGGCTAGCCCTTTTTCTCTTAGGATATTACTGGCTTTATCTATATCTCCGTTGCATTGGACGAGAGCATTTTTGCAATCCATTATACCGGCGCCGGTAGACTCTCTCAGTGATTTTACAAGTGATGCTGGAATCGGCAATTATTGGTCCCTCCTCTTTACCCTTTCTGAACTTCACCCTGAATTATTTCTTCATCTCCATTTGTTCTATGCTGCTCCGGTTCAGAATCGGGGGAAAAACTCATCACTGTCTGGTCTGATATTTCTGCCAGTTCTTCTTCCGGTAATTCTTGTGTTGCTCTTCCTTCTATAATTGCATCGGCCATTTTGGCAGCTATAAGCTTGATTGTTCTGACAGCATCATCGTTAGCGGGAATGGGATAATCGATGACATCTGGATCACAGTTGGTGTCTACAATTGCTACCACTGGTATTTTCATGCGGTTTGCTTCGGCGACGGCAATTTTTTCCCGCGGAGTGTCTATGATGAAAAGAGCCCCTGGGTACTCGGTCATTTTCTTCAGTCCACCCATAGTGCGCTCCATTTTTAGGATTTTTTTCTCCAGTTTCAGAGCTTCTTTCTTTGGTAATTGTTCAAATTCACCATTCTCTTTACGGTCTTCCAGTTGGGACAGATAATCAATGCGTGATTGAATTGTTTTAAAATTGGTGAGAGTTCCTCCCATCCAACGTTGATTGACATAGGGCATACCACTACGCATTGCCTCCTGCACTATTGATTCCTGTGCTTGTCGTTTTGTTCCTACAAATAGAATATCTTTATCCTGGGAAGCGATATCTCGTATGAATTCACAGGCTTTATTTAATAGAGGTTCCGTTTGTTGAAGGTCAAGAATGTGTATACCATTGCGCTGAGTAAAAATATAATTTTTCATCTTGGGATTCCATCGGCCAACCTGATGTCCAAAATGGGCTCCCACCTCCAGCAATTGTTTGATGGAGAAAGTTTCAACAAGACCTTGAGTCATATTGCCTCCTTATATGTACTGAGGTGGAAGTTTATCATAAATGCAGGCGCAAGACAAATATATGTGAAGTGAAGTTTGGTGAGGGCAATCTGAAATATGGTTTGGTATGACTTGCGTATTTTGGTGCATAGTGTTTTCATTCCTTCAGTTTGGGAGGTGCTGTTGCTACCATTAAAATGGTTGTAACTGGAGGGGCAAGTATGGTAAAACAATATGGGTATATTGAAGAGGTAGAGATTGTTTCTATGCAGTATGAAACTTAGTTTGGTTTGTAGTTGGGGGAGGTATGATGGTTAGTCTTAATCCGTTTCGCAGGGAAGAGGTATTCTTTGATCTATTGGAGGAAGGGATAGGGAATGCCAGTGACGGCGCTAAGGCTTTGTTTATGCTGGTTAAAGATTGGGATAGCATAGATGTCAAAAAAGAGGCGGACCACATTATTGACCTTGAGCACAAAGGAGATGACATTTACCATAGCATAGCAGCGCGGTTGCATCGCACTTTTGTGACTCCTATTGACCATGAGGACATCGCTTTATTAGGGAATGCCATCGATGATATTATGGATTTTATCCTGGGTGCTTCACAATCTTTGATTAATTACAAGATAGCTCACCCGACGCCACAGTCAATAAGGTTGGCGTCTGTGGTGGTAGAAATTACTCATGAAGTTGAAATAGCGGTGCCATACATTCGTCGGAAAAAGGGCATAGAGGGTGTCCTGGAG
This sequence comes from Dehalococcoidia bacterium, assembly GCA_021159955.1. GTDB lineage: Bacteria > Chloroflexota > Dehalococcoidia > UBA2247 > UBA2247 > JAGHDJ01. The sequence continues at coordinate 697 of JAGHDJ010000052.1, read as the reverse complement.
TATTGCGTAGAGATTAATAGATTAGAAAATGAGGCTGACAATATATTACATTCAGCTGTGGCTGACCTTTTTGATAATGTTACTGATGCCATTGAGCTGATAAAGTGGCGTGAAATCTATGAGCATATGGAAAGTGCGACGGATAGATGCGAAGATGTGGCTAATATCCTTGAAGGGGTAGCGCTAAAGTATGCCTGACACAGCGCTGGTTCTCTGTATTGTCAGTATTGCTCTTGCTCTTGGGTTAGGTTTTGCTAATGGTTTGAATGATGCTGCCAATGCCATTGCCGATGTTGTTGCTGCGCGTGTTCTTACTATGCGTGCAGCTGTTACTATGGCTGGGATTCTTAACTTTGCTGGTGCGGCAACTGGCACTGCCGTAGCTTATACTATAGGTAAGAACATCTTGAGACCTGAGGAACTCACTCCAGAGCTCACTCAGTATGCAGTCATTGCTGCTTTGTGTGCAGTAGTTATATGGGTTGCGTTTTCTACTCATTGGGGAATGCCTGTGAGTTCAAGTCATAGCTTGGTTGTAGCATTGGCTGGAGCAGGCACGGCACTTGGGGGGGCAGAATCGGTGGTCTGGGGTGTTCTTACCAGAATTATGTCCGCGGTTGTTTGTGCCCCTGTGCTTGGTTTATGCGGTGGTTTTGTGGGTATGATAATAGGTGAAGGGATGATGTGAGGCTTGGTT
>JAGHDJ010000087.1 GCA_021159955.1 Dehalococcoidia bacterium | reverse complement strand
GTATATAATTGGCTCAAGAAAAGGGGGCAAGCTCAATGGGCAAATCGCCAACACCGTGTTTCAAATAACTTCAGAGCCGCCGTCTATTGCCGTAAGTATCAACAAAAACAATCTGACACACGAGTTTATCAAGGAGAGCAAGGCACTGACGGTCTCGGTTATCTCTCAGGATACACCACTCTCTTTCATCAGTCGCTTTGGTTTCAAGTCAGGCAGAGACATAGATAAGCTTGATGATATTAGTTATAAAACAGGTGCAACTCAGTCTCCAGTGATTACAGAGAACGCCCTAGCCTACCTGGAAGCCAAGGTAATCCAGGAAGTAGATGTGGGAACACATACTGTCTTCATTGGCGTGCTTGTAGAGACGGATGTAATCAAAGAAGATGAGCCAATGACCTACGCCTATTATCACCAGGTCAAACGGGGCACTACTCCCAAATCAGCTCCCAGCTATATTGCAGAGAAAAAGGAGGCGCCTGAAATGATAAAATACAGGTGTACTGTTTGCGGCTATATCTACAATCCTGAACTAGGTGACCCTGATAGCAACATTAAACCGGGGACACCCTTTGAAAAAATACCTGACGACTGGGTATGTCCTGTCTGCGGCGTAGGCAAAGAAGACTTCGAAAAATTAGAGTCAAAGTAAAACTCTAAACGGGCTCCGTAGAAAATAATTGGTCGCAAGGTGCAGCAGTGTCATCCACGGAAAAGCGTAGATACGGTAACCTAAATATTATCTGATTTCAAGAATGCCGAAAGAGACTACTAGACTACTAAAGGAGGAACGAAATGCAACCAAGAGAAATTAGAGACGGTATTTACTATGTGGGAGCAATCGACTGGGACAGAAGAATGTTTGATGCCCTTATACCGCTTCCAGACGGCACCAGCTACAACTCGTATCTGATTAAGGGCAGTGAAAAAACAGCCCTCCTTGATACGGTGGACCCTTCTATGGAGCATGTCCTGATGGACAGCCTTGACCAGCTCGGCATTAAACACCTGGACTACATCATTGCTCATCATGCCGAACAGGACCATTCCGGCAGTATTCCGCAAGTGCTGAAGAAATACCCCGAGGCAAAAGTGATATGTACGCCAAAATGTAAAACTATACTCATCGATCTACTTGTAATTCCGGAAGAGAAATTCATAACGGTCAGCGACAAAGAAACCATCTCGCTGGGAGACAAAAACATAGAGTTTATACATGCTCCCTGGGTGCATTGGCCAGAAACAATGCTAACCTATTTAAAAGAGGACAGAATACTGTTCTCCTGCGACTTCCTCGGCTCTCACCAAGCCACAACTGACCTGTATGTATGCGATAGGGGACAAACTTATGAGGCAGCCAAGAGGTATTATGCCGAAATCATGATGCCATTCCGAGCTCAGATCCAGAAAAATCTGGATAAGGTGAGCCATTACGACACAGACATCATCGCTCCCAGCCACGGTCCCTTACATGACCAGCCAGAGTTCATTCTAGAAGCTTATCACGAATGGGCTTTCGGCGAGCCAAAGAACATCGTGGTATTGCCCTACATCTCAATGCATAATAGCACCCGCAAGATGGTTGAATACCTGGTTTCCGCCTTATCCCGCAGAGGAGTAAGTGTTAAACAGTTCGACCTCTCCGCAACCGACATTGGTAAACTGGCAATGGCACTGGTGGACGCTGCAACCATTGTTATAGGAACACCTACCATTCTCGCAGGCCCACACCCTAATGTTGCATATGCCACCATTCTAGCAAATGCACTGAGACCAAACCTGAAATTTGCTTCCGTCATAGGTTCATACAGCTGGGGAGGCAAAACTGTAGAACAACTCACTTCAATGATTCCAAGCCTCAAGGTGGAATTACTGGAACCAGTACTCATCAAAGGCTTACCGGGAAAAGCGGATTTCGAGGCTCTAGAGAAACTGGCTGAGAATATTGCCAACAAGCACAAAGAGCAGTGCTTTATTTAATACAAGCTTTACTAAGTCGTTAAAAAGGATAACCGTATTAAAAGGAGGTATAAAAATGACAGGACTGAAGCAAGTTTACAGATGCAGGATTTGCGGCAATGTTGTAGAGGTGTTGCACACAGGAAAAGGGTCACTGGTCTGCTGCGGGCAGCCAATGGAATTATTCCATGAAAAGGCAATGGACGTTGGTAAAGAAAAACATGTGCCCATAGTGGAAGCAACAGACAAAGGGATAAAAGTCAAAGTCGGCGATATTCCACATCCGATGGAGTCAGGACACTACATAGAGTGGATTGAGATTACAATCGACAACAGGAGCTTCCTATCATTCCTTCAACCAGGGGAGAAACCAGAAACGGAATTCAACACTAAATCTCAAAACGTCACTGCCAGAGCATATTGCAACGTGCACGGTTTATGGAAATCAAGTTAGACAAATTTAAATTTCTAAAATCGGGTCTAAAAAATAATAAGGAGGCTACAAAATGGAAGAGATTAAGGAACAAGTAATCAGTCTCCCACGACTGGGAGAACCAGCACCAGACTTCAAGGCAGTAACCACTCACGGCGTACTCAAGCTAGAGGACTTCAAGGGAAGCTGGCTGGTGTTATTTTCTCATCCTGCTGATTTTACTCCAGTATGTACAACAGAGTTCATTGCCTTCGCCGAAATTTATCCCGAAATGCAAAAGCGCGGAGCGGAGCTTCTGGGATTGAGTGTCGACAGCGTCTCTTCACATATTGCCTGGGTGCGCAACGTAGAGGATAAAACGGGAATAAAGATACCTTTCCCTGTTATTGCTGACCTCAGCAAGGAAGTTTCCCTCGCCTATGGCATGATTCACCCGGGGCAGAGCAAGACTGAGACTGTCAGGTGCGTTTTCATAATTGACCCTGACCAGATTATCAGAACGATACTTTATTATCCGCTTACTACAGGCAGAAACATGCAGGAGATACTGAGAATAATAGATGCATTGCAAACGACTGACGAGCACAAGGTAGCCACTCCAGCCAACTGGCAGCCAGGTGATATGGTAGTGGTGCCACCACCAAACACGCAGGAAGCAGCTGAAGAGCGAGTTAAACAGGAGCACGAGTGCGTGGACTGGTACCTCTGTAAGAAAAAACTATAGCCTGATTGGAGAATATTATGTCTTGTATTAACCCTGATGGCAAGCCCACTGAGTCAGGTGTAAAAATGCTACGAGCTCTTGACTCCGGACTAGAATACCCAGAGGAAATCGCTAAAGAAGTTGAGCTACCTTTATTCAGAGTGAGAAGCGGACTCCGCGAACTGACTCAAGCTGGATTAGCTAATCTGGAGGATGCCAAATATAGAATTACCGATAAGGGGGGAGAAAATGGAATTAAAGGGAAGTAAAACAGAGCAGAATCTTCTGGCAGCCTTTGCCGGCGAATCACAGGCACGCAACAAATATACCTACTTCGCTGCTGTAGCCAAAACAGAAGGTCTGGAGCAAATAGCAGAAATATTCCTGGAGACAGCCAGCAATGAGAAAGAACACGCTAAAAGGGAATTTGATTTCCTGAAAAGAATCGGGAACACCAAAGCCAACCTGAAAGCAGCATCCGAAGGGGAGCACCACGAATGAACCAGGATGCACCCTGAATTTGAGCAAGTGGCAAGAGAAGAGGGATTCAAGGATGTTGCTCACTTCTTCAAAGAAGTCGCCGAAGTCGAGGAAGAGCACGAGAAGCGATATCTTGCCCTGCTAAAGAACCTGAAGGGAGAGAGGGTGTTCAGAAAAGATAAAGCAGTCCGCTGGAAATGCCGCAACTGTGGTTACATCCATGAGGGAGCAGGGGCACCAGAGAAATGCCCCGCCTGTGAATTTCCTCAGAGTTACTACGAGCTCATGGCAGAGAACTACTAGATACCTATCCTCTTGAAAAGACAAGGAGTCATGATTCTGTAAAGACTTGACGACAGCACATCCAAGGTAACCACAGTTATCGGGATTATCATAATATTTGACGACCGTCACAAGTAAGTATAAACTGCTCGCAGCAATCAATTAGATATCCTATCGAAGGAGGTTCAGCATGGACAGAGAACCAGGGGAGCCCCAGCAAATTGACTGGAACGAACTCTGGCGGAAATTGACTAAAAAGGGTGGCGGTGGATCACAAAAACCCCATCTCGGGAGCAAACCTTTAATAATTGCGATAACCATCGTGGTAGTAATATGGCTGGCAACAGGTATTTACACCGTGGGACCAGCCGAGCAAGGCATAATAAAACAGTTCGGAAGAGAAATAAGTAAGTCCAGCGCCGGACTTCACTACCATCTGCCTCAACCTATCCAATCGGTAACTGTGGTGGATATGTCCACTATCAGGAGATCCGAGATCGGTTTCAAGGGCTCCGTAGATATACCTTCTGAAGCGCTGATGCTGACAGGGGATGAGAATATCGTTGATATCCACGCTGTAGTGCAGTACAAGGTAAAGGATGCCTCTCAGTACCTGTTTAAGGTCAAGAACGTGGAATCCGCTCTTAAAGCTGCTGCTGAGGTAGCTCTCAGAGGCGTCGTAGGACAAAACGACATCGACTACATAATGACCGAGGGTCGAGCCGATGTCCAGGAGAAAACCAGAATCTTCTTACAACAACTTATGGATAACTACCAATCGGGATTGACAATAACCGAGGTAAAGTTACAAGAGGTCTATGCCCCAGTAGAAGTGAGAGACGCCTTTGACGAGGTGGTCAGGGCAAGGGAAGACAAGGACAAGAAACTCCGTGAGGCCGAGGGCTACACCGCAGATGTAATTCCCAGAGCAAGAGGCGAAAAGGAGCAGCAGATACAAGCTGGCTTAGCCTATAAGCAGGAGAGAATAATACGAGCCCAGGGCGACGCAGAGAAGTTCCTCAGCGTCATGGAAGAATATAAAAAGTATCCCGATGTAACCCGGAAGAGATTGTATCTGGAAACTATGGAAGATATATTACCAAATGTAGAGAAGATAATCATTGACCCTCAAACCAGCGGGAACATGCTGCCATTTCTCCCACTGAGAGGATTGCCAAACACAATATCTCCAGAAGTATCGGAGGTGCCAGGTGAAAAGTAATACCCCAAGAGCACTTTTCGGTGAAAGCATGAGGAGACAAAGTCAATGAAAAAAACAACGTCCATTATAATAGCAACAATAGTAGTCTTAGTCATATGCGCTCAAAGCTTGTTCATAATTGATATGACCGAGCAAGCCATTGTACTGGAACTGGGACGATATGTGAAAACAGTTCGACAGCCCGGACTACATGCCAAAATCCCATTTATTCAGTCAGTGACCAGCTATGACAAAAGGATACTGGTAAGCGACATCGCACCAGGAAGCTACATCACTCAGGACAAGAAGAGGCTGGTGGTAGATCACATTACCAGGTGGCGAATAGCCGACCCTCTCAAGTTCTATAAGACCGTTAGGACCGAAGTGGGTGCCAAAGCCAGACTTGAGCCTATTGTTCTGTCAGAAATGAGAGACGAACTAGCAGCACACGACTTCAGTGACATTATCTCAACACAGCGGGAACCTATCATGGCAACTGTAGCTGAGCGTACACAAGGAAAACTCTCCGACTTCGGGATTGAGCTAGTCGATGTTAGAATAAAAAGAGCTGACCTCCCCCCGGAGGTTCAGTCCAGTGTCTTTGGACGAATGCAAGCCGAACGGCAACGAATAAGCCTGCAGTATCGAGCCGAAGGAGATGAGGCAGCAGTTAAGCTGAAAGCCGATGCCGACAGGCAAGTGAGAATACTACAAGCCGAAGGATATGAGGAAAAACAAAAGCTGATGGGTGAAGGTGATGCAGAAGCCATTGCAATTTACGCCACCGCTTTTGAGCAGGATCCAGAATTCTACAGTTTCATGAGAACGCTCCAGGCTTACAGTACCTTTATATCAAAAGACACCACGCTCGTTCTCGGCTCTGATTCAGAACTCTTCCAGTACCTGGAAAGCCCAACAATAGTAGAGAAATAAAAAACACAAACAGATAATGAATCTGGTTAAAATCGCTCATCAATCCCACAGAGGATTCAGTACCAGCCCCGTGGGAGACTTGGGATAGAAATAGGTTGATTTCTGCGGTATTCTCTCTCTGGCATCAGCCACAGAGAGAATATCACAGATGGGTATAACATTCATCAAAAAGGCTATCTGGTATTTACCGCTATCCACCTGACGAATTGCATCCAGAGCATCAGGTATATATTCCAAACACTCATCCTCCTTAGCCATGGTGTCTATTCCCATCACGCCACGCAAAACAGACCAATGAAGCAAACTCACATCCAGACACCTCCAGGACGGGCCATACTTGTCAGGCATATCCCTTTCTAAAGCAGGTCTATCCCGAGATACCAGCAAGCAGAGGTTCTTGCCGTTTAAGCCATAAAGCCCGAACACCGCTTCCTCTCTTCCCCACTCCTCTAATATATTTAACCAATTCAGAACGGTCTCATGTAGAGTAGACCCATTGGGGCGTAATTCACTTATGTAAAACAAACGCCCCAGTTTCTCAATGAGCTCATCCGAACTATCTGCTGCCAAACCGCGCACAAGGCGATGCAGTGGTAAAACCAGAAGTCCAGGGTCATCCTCTGCCACCAACGTCATCATCACAAAATTAAAAGCCTCATCATTATTACAATTCTGGCAGGCGTCCATCTGTTCATCTCTATACTCCAGAGCCGTTTCATACCGATGATGCCCATCAGCGATGTAAATGGTCCCAGTATTACACATATCAGTTATTCGAGCTATATCCCTCTCATCGGTTACCATCCACATACTATAATTCACCCCATCACCACCCGAAACACTGAAAAGTGGCTTCTCCCCAGTCAGTTTCGTAAAAAGTGACAGCAATCCGCCAGTTTTACTAGGAACAATACCCATCACAGGACTGATGTTGGCACGGCACGACTTCAAGAGCTGAAGCCTGTCAGCTTTATGCTGCTCTATCGTAATTTCATGCGGCCTGATCCGTCCGCTACTCCAATCAAACAACCTTACCCGAGCAATCAACTCCCAGCGCTTCATCTCCACACCCCGATGCAGAAAACGGTGTTCCAAGACATAAAATGCCGGCTGGTTATCTCTGGTCAGAATGTCATCACTCATCCAATGTTCAAGGGTGATAGCTGCTCGAGTATACCTGTTTTCCTCAGAAGAATCCGATGGAAAGGTTTCTCCAAACTCAAGTCTGATAATATTATAGAGATTATTACGATAGTAATCCTGCTGTTCTTCAGATGAGACAACATCATAAGGCGGGGCGATTACGGACGCAATATCAGGTATTTTCTCCATGTTATAGCGAAGCCCACGAAAAGGCTGAACATCAGACATTTAGACATCTCCTCAGTAATAAAATGAATGGGATGGAAATCAAAGCAAGTATATCAAGAGCTATCACAGCAGGTCAACGCCTATAATGCAGTTCATATCAGCACCGAACAGAATCTATTTGCTGATGAGAGCCACTCATATTATAATCATAGTGAAGTTGTATACTAAGTCCTCTTCAGGTAACTGAGTTAAATGGTCAAAAGATGGAGGTAACCATGCAAAAAATAAGCATAGGCAAAATCAGGGGACTACAGCAAATCTCGGGCAAAGAGGGCATCTTTACAATTTGTGCCATGGACCACCGGGGCTCTCTGCAACATATGATAGATGAAAAACACCCAGAGAAAGTCAAGTATAACACTATGGTGCAACGCAAGCTGGAGCTATGCTCTGCACTTGCGCCACACGCCAGTGCCATCTTGCTGGATCCCATATTTGGTGCTGCTCAGTGCATTCAACACTCCGCTCTCCCAGGAGACACTGGATTGTTAGTCAGCATTGAAGCCACTGGTTATTCTGGCGATAAAGAACAAAGGATTACTAAATTGCTGGATGGATGGGACGTAGAAAAGATTAAGCGTATGGGGGCATCCGCAGTTAAGATTCTTATTTATTACCGACCAGACCTCAAGGCTATAGCCAAACAGCAGCAGGATACCGTAAAACAGGTAGCGCAAGATTGCATCAGGTATGATATCCCCTTCCTTGTAGAACCAATTTGCTATCCAATCTCATTTGAGTCCAAGAATAAGAGAGAGTTCTCAATACGAAAAGCGGCATTAGTGTTAAAAACTGCAAATGAAATATCATCCCTTCCCATTGACGTACTAAAATCCGAATTTCCCGCCGATATGAAATATGACAAAGACGAAGGAAAGCTGCTCAATCTGTGCCAGCAACTAAATGAGATGTCAGAGGTTCCGTGGGTGCTCCTGAGCGCGGGTGCAGACTACGAGCAATTCTATCAGGAAGTGAAAATTGCCTGCAAAGCCGGGGCGTCAGGGTTTCTGGGAGGAAGAGCAATCTGGCAGGAGGCAATGGCTATCGATGATGGCAGAGAACGAATGTCTTTTCTTTCCACCACAGCCGCCGATAGACTCAAGGAGCTATCCGAGCTCGCCATAAAATATGGCACTCCATGGCATAAGAAATCCAAAATCAGACTTCAAGATATGAAGCTAACTTCAGAAAAATGGCATCGGGAATTTTAGAGAAATTATAGCAACAATAGCACTAAATCCACATTTAAATAATACTATAACAGTTAAAGG
>JAGHDJ010000108.1 GCA_021159955.1 Dehalococcoidia bacterium | reverse complement strand
TCAATACCCAGAGTGAGAATAACCAGGTCGGGCGTAACAGTTACTTTCCCTTCACCACTGACCCATATCCCCACGTTCTGAGTGCTTCCAGTTACTACAGGAGGCGTCACATAAGATACCGCAGGTATAGTTGGTGTGGCAGCTATCGTTGATGCTGGAGTTGGCGCTGGAGTAGCAGCTTCCTCCTGCTCCGAAGTACAGCCCACAACTCCAAGCAGGGCAATTACCAACGCCAGCGACACAAACAGTAGTTTCCTTTTCATCTATTTTCTCCCTTTCTTTCTCGTCATCTTTATACTCACAGGTAAATCCATCCACCTGCTATTTCAATCATTCTTCCGCTATTAAGTAAGACGGACAGAACCTGCCTTTTGCTCAGTTCGAGATTGCTTCAACTGTTTACTTCCTTATCTCACAATAAAATGTCAAAGTAAACCGAGGGTCATTCAGCTTTTCTCCTGCGTCTCCGCCTGAGCCATATCACCAGCGGCGGTATCCACACGAAGCAGAATATACCCAGCCAGATGGAGGCATCCGCCAGAAACTGACCAAACCTGACTACACCTCTTGTTGCTGATTTCAGAGTATCATTAGCTCGCCAGCCGGTCACGGTTGCAGTTCTCTCCACCGATAAGTCCACCCTTATCAACGAGGTTGATGAGGTGCGTTCCAGATAAAGCATTTGCCCCTGGATTCGCTCAATTTGCCCCCGCACATTGACCAATTCGCGCTGAACCTGAAGGATATCTTCAACCTTCTCTGCCTTCCCCATAATTGTTAAGTATTGCTCCTCGGCAGCTTCCAGATTGAGTAACTGAGATTGCAAATCAGTATATTCCTCGGTAACATCCCTGCTGTCAGTACTTTCAGAGGTCACCTCTATCGCTATGCAACGCAACTTATCGATTGCCTCATCATATCTATCGGTAGGAATACGAACAGATATAACGCCACGGCTGTCCTCATTCTCCCCCCAGCGGCGGGACTGGACTACATAGCCATCCAGAGTCACAGCCATCTCGCTGATTACATCTATTGATTCGGCAATATCCTCCACCACCATAGAGATATCTCCCGTTCGCACTATCATACGATTATCAGCGCTGGAGTCATTTATCAGCCAATCATTCTCATATGACACCTCTTCATCAAAGCTCTTGGACTCCTCGAAAGCCCCCGACGCACCAGGTCTGGGAGCAGGATAAGAGGTGGGAACAGGAGTGGGGTAGATTGACGGAGCAACCGGAGATGCCCCCCCCGAGGCACACCCCATCACTCCCATCAAGGCAGTTATCACTGCCAGTCCTATAAATAACCATCTCTTTCTCATCGCTCTTACTCCTTCTCTAACAGGAAGATATTTCTCCAACGACGAATGACGCTTACACTTCCATTTTATAACATCTCTACCATAAAGACGATGCCTCTCCCTATTTTGCTCAGTCGATTGCCCCATCCCAGCGACCCTGAAGGGTCGCGCTACATAATGGTGTTGAAAATTACACGTTTCCGCCGCCATAACACCCCCCCCGACGAGAAAGTCGTGCTACATGATAGTGATGAGAGCCACGCCAATTTGTCCTGCCTCTCACTTTCCTCAATTGTAGCGCGAGGCTTCAGCCTCGCCCGTAGTTCCGAAAGATTGCTCTCGTTCACCAAGAAAATGTATAATTTGTACGGAGAACATATGGGGTATGGCATAGAAACTACAGAGGTGGACATTGTTCGCCGCGCCAAGGACGGCGACGAAAAAAGTTTTTCTCTCCTGGTGAAAAGACACACCACCAGAACTTACCGCATCGCCTTTTCCCTGCTGAAGAACCGCAGCGACGCCGAGGATGCAGTGCAGGACGCCTTCATAACCGCCTATCGCTCCATCAAGAAGCTAAAGAATGAAGCTGCCTTTGGAGCCTGGCTCGCCCGCATAGTCACTACCCGCTCTTACGATATCCTACGCAAGCGACAGAGAAACAAACTCGCTAGCAGCGACGAAGATTCCTCATCCCGGATGGAACGAATACCGACCAAATATAACTCTCCGGAAGCAGTGGAGCTATCCTTTAATCTGCGCTGGGCAGTAGACCATCTTCCAGAAACACACCGTCTTATCATCCTGCTGCACTACACCGAGGGAGCTACTACAGATGAGATAGCCAACATCGTGAGACGTCCGCCGGGAACGGTAAGAAGAATGTTGAGCGAATCATACCGTTTGATGCGTCCTTATTTAGAGGAGGAAAAACACCGTGAGGTGTGACGAGCTACAAGAAAAGATAATCCAGTATATGGAAGGCAGCCTCAGTAATGAGGAAAAGCGGGCATTTGAAGAGCACCTGCAAAAGTGCGAATCATGCCGCGTGGAACTGCAGCATGCCATGGAAATAGACTCTCTCTTGAAGCAAGAGACCCCTCGCTATTGGGAAGAGATTAAAGTTCCCCCCGGTCTGGCATATCGCCTGGAAAGCTCTGGTCCATGGACTGAGCCAAAGATATCGTTCAATCTAAAAGAGTGGTTGTTTGCCCCGTGGCAGAGCAGGCGCATCGTTACCGCTGCCCTTTCCACCGCCCTGGTGGCAGCATTGATAGTGCTCATTCCACTAGCACTAATGCCTGGGAGCCCACCTCCACCAGCGCTTAATGAGATGGCATCTCCAGCGCCAACTTCGGAAGGAGCAGAGGGAATAGTATCCTCTATTGACAAAGGGGGACAGCGGCTAGGCATAGAAGAAGATGCTATGACGACACCTCCACCGATGGCAACGCCAATGCCGTCGGTGGCTCCAACCACTGCCCCGACTGCTGCCCCTGCACCGGCGGCGGCTACACCAACGTCCATCGCCGATGCCATGTTCACTTCCTATGGCTTTTCCGGGCGCGGCTCTCAGAACTCACCTCCAATTAAAATTAGCTCATCGCCATGGCAACTGAAATGGTCAGCGACGGCGAGTGTCCCCGACAGCTTTGTCGTTCGGATAGTCGATGCTCAGACAGAAGAGGAACTCGGCAGAGTAGCTGTTTCATTTACCTCCCCGGGCAGGATGGATAATGAGAGCTTATTCTACGATAAAATGGGAAATTTCTATCTCTCTATTGAGACTGCCGACAGCACAAGCTGGACAGTAGAAGCCAGAGAGGTATCCTAGATAGCTCTTCCTGATTGAGACTGACCTTACGCACCTGTTATACTCACCTGCAATGGATATAACCAGTCTGCCATTAATCTTTATTACCGCTCTCTCAATTGCCTTCACAGGCGCACTTGCCCCAGGACCCCTGCTGGCGGTTACCATCACTGAGACCGTAAAAAGGGGATTCTGGGCAGGTCCACTACTGGTCCTGGGACATATGCTGACTGAGATAGTAATTGTCTTTGCCTTGGCAATGGGGTTGGGCAAGCTGATGGAGAATAATGTGGTTTCGGGTGTCGTAGGTCTGACGGGAGGGGTTATGCTGCTGGTGATGGGCGCTTCCACCATACTGAAGAGACGTAAACTCTCACTACCATCATCGGGGCAGCCAACACCGCAAAAAACAGGAATTCTGGTGCTCACCGGCGCCGTAGCAAGCATCTCCAACCCATACTGGTTCATATGGTGGATAACCATAGGTGCCGCACTGGTGATAAACGCTCTGAAAATGGGGGTTCTGGGAATTATCGTTTTCTTCATAGGTCACATACTGGGTGACCTGATATGGTACTCCGTAGTCTCAGGAACAATATCCAGAGGCAGAAAAATAATGAGTGACAGGATGTATCACGGGCTGATGATAGGATGTGGCATCCTCATTATAGGTATGGGAATATACTACGCCATATCGGGATTTAATTTCCTCTTCTGACACGCCTGTTTTACGCTCAATCTGCTTGCTTCTGCTTTATAATATCGGCTATACTTCCCAGTAAGTCCTGTCGGCATTTCTCTAAGGAGGTCTAGAAATGAAACTAAAGGGTAATGTCCACAAATATGGTGCTAATGTAGACACCGATGTCATCATTCCTGCCCGCTATCTAAACGTATCAAAGACTGAAGAAATGGCAAAACATTGTATGGAGGATATCGACAGGGATTTCGTAAACAGTGTTCGCGCCGGGGACATAATAGTTGCCGACGACAATTTCGGCTGCGGCTCCTCACGCGAGCATGCCCCTATCGCCATTAAAGGTTCGGGGATATCCTGTGTCATAGCCAGAAGCTTTGCCCGCATATTTTTCCGCAATGCCCTCAATATCGGCTTGCCCATACTGGAATGCGAAGAAGCAGTGGATAATACAAACAAAAACGACATGCTGGAAGTGGAACTCTCTACCGGAGAAATTAAGAACCTTGCCAGTGGCAGGGTATTCAAAGCCAAGCCCTTTCCGCCGTTTATGCTGGAACTTATCTCGACGGGAGGACTGATAGAATACACCAGAAAAAGAGTGAGGAAATCCTAGAATGAAGTTTGATATTGCTGTTTTACCAGGTGACGGAGTCGGTCCTGAGGTAACAGCCGAAGCGATAAAAGTCCTTGAAACCATAGGCGAAAGGTTCGGACACCAGTTCAACCTCTACTACCAGCTTATCGGCGGTATTGCCATAGACAAGACAGGCTCGGCACTTCCCGACGATACCCTCAAGATGTGCCAGGAATGTGACGCCGTTCTGCTGGGAGCGGTGGGCGGTCCCAAATGGAGCAACCCCGGTGCCACGGTGCGCCCCGAGGATGGATTGCTGGCTATACGCAAAGAACTCGGTCTCTACGCCAATCTGCGCCCGGTTAAAATATCTCCTATGCTGACTAACTCCGGCAAGCTAAAACCCCAGGTGCTGGAGGGAGTAAATATGGTGGTGGTAAGGGAATTGACCGGCGGGCTCTATTTTCGTAAACCCAAAAAACAATGGCAAACCCCACGGGGAAGGCACGCCGTTGACACCCTGGCCTATTCAGAATGGGAAATAGAGCGCATCCTCCGTGTGGGCTTTGAGACAGCTAGGGGAAGGCGCAAGAAACTAACCTCAGTGGACAAAGCCAACGTGCTCCAGTCGTCAATGTTATGGCGGCAGATAGCCATTGAACTCTCTGCTGAATATCCCGATGTAGAATTAGACCATATGCTGGTAGACGCCTGTGCTATGAGACTCATACAGGATCCAGCTTATTTCGATGTTATCGTCACCGAGAATATGTTCGGCGATATCTTAACCGATGAAGCCTCTATGCTGGCGGGCTCTATGGGCATGCTGCCCTCAGCCAGCGTGGCGGGAATACCGAAAGAAGGTTCTAAAATATTCGGTATGTATGAGCCCATTCACGGCAGCGCCCCTGACATAGCTGGACAGCATAAAGCAAATCCCATCGCCACCATCCTGAGCATTGCTATGATGCTGCATTATTCCTTTGGACTGATAAAAGAAATGGAAGTAGTGGAGAAGGCAGTAAATGAAATACTTAAAAAAGGATACCGCACCAGTGACATAATGGAACAGGGTAAAACAGTCATAGGAACGAAAGAGATGGGAAGTTTAATCGCAGGAGGCATTGAGAATTGACTATGCCGCGGCTACAGCTTTACGACACCACACTACGCGATGGGGCACAGCAGGAAGGCATCTCCTTCTCGGTAGAGGACAAGCTTAAGATAGCCCAAAAACTGGATGAACTGGGCATAGACTATATCGAGGGAGGCTGGCCCGGGTCCAACCCCAAGGATGTGGAGTTCTTCACCCGCGCCCTTGATTTACACCTTTCGCACTCCACAATTGTTGCCTTCGGCAGCACCAGTCACCCTGGCACAAAAGCAGAAGACGATGCCAATCTGCGCGCACTGGTGGATGCAAAAACCAGGACAGTCACCATAGTAGGCAAGAGCTGGGACATGCAGGTAATCGAGGTATTGGAAACCTCTCTGGATAATAATCTCAAGATGATTGCCGACTCTATTCTGTATCTCAAATCCAGAGGACTCATTGTTTTCTTTGACGCCGAACATTTCTTCGACGGCTATAAAAGCAACTCCGAATATTCCCTGCGTACCTTGAAAACCGCAGCTGATGCGGGAGCAGAGTGTCTTGTGCTCTGTGATACCAATGGCGGAACCCTTCCGCAGGAGATAACTGCGGCATTCGAGTCTGCCGGCAGAGCAGTGAATACCCCTCTGGGTATTCATGCTCACAACGACAGCGATCTGGCAGTGGCAAATACCCTGGCAGCAATCCAATCTGGTGCCATTCAGTTACAAGGGACTATTAACGGATATGGTGAGCGCTGCGGCAACGCCAATCTCTGCTCAATCATTCCCACCCTCAAATTCAAGATGTATATCGACTGCATCAGCGATGAGCAAATGAATAAACTCAGCGGGGTTTCCCGCTATGTCAGTGAATTAGCCAATCGGAGTATTGGAACACATGCCCCTTATGTGGGTGCCAGCGCCTTCGCCCACAAAGGTGGGCTTCACGCATCAGCGATGGCAAAGTGGGATAAGAGCTACCAGCACATTAACCCTGCACTGGTAGGCAATCGAAGCAGGGTAGTAGTATCAGAACTTTCAGGAGTGAGCAACATCGTATATAAAGCCAGAGAACGTGGCTTCACTCTTTCCCCTGAAGACAAGAAAACACGTGACATTCTGGAACAGATTAAATTACTGGAAAGCCGCGGCTTCCAGTATGAAGATGCCGAGTCTTCCTTCGAACTGCTCATCCGACGCACTCAGACTGACTATCACCCTCCATTTGAACTGGTAGACTTTATGGTCGTGGTGGAGAAACGGCGTCGCCCACCCACTATGGGGAATCAGGAAGAGGAATTGCTGTCTGAAGCCACGGTGAAGGTCAAGGTAGGGAACAAGATTATGCACACTGCTGCCGAGGGCGACGGACCAGTGAATGCCCTCGACGCCGCACTGCGCAAAGCCCTGCTCCAATTCTACCCCCGTCTGTCGGTAGTAAAACTGATAGACTATAAAGTTCGCATTCTGGAAGAAAGCGCCGGGACAGCTTCACATATCAGTGTTCTCATTGAATCCAGCGACGGAGAAGATGAATGGAGAACAGTGGGCAGCTCCAGCAACGTCATCGAGGCTAGCTGGCTTGCCCTCGCTGACAGCTTAGAGTACTGGTTATTGAAACGAGGTGATGCCTAGCGAGAGTGTTTTATTCCGGTATTGCAGTCACAGATTATATTGATAATTAAAAAATGGGAGGAACTACAATGAGCAACTGGAAGATTTATCCAATGGACTTTGGGAAAATCGATGTCACACCAGTAGGTATGCCCTACACAATATCATATATGGGCTTTCTGCTTGATAACGGAAACAAGAAAATACTGGTTGATGCAGGCATACACGAGCGCGTCATCGTAGATGGTAAGGCATGGGGAGGCTGTCCGGCATGGGCAGGCATCCAGAACGTCATTGATGCGCTG
Organism: Dehalococcoidia bacterium; assembly: GCA_021159955.1. Lineage (GTDB taxonomy): Bacteria > Chloroflexota > Dehalococcoidia > UBA2247 > UBA2247 > JAGHDJ01. The sequence continues at coordinate 5,359 of JAGHDJ010000108.1, read as the reverse complement.
GCTAAATTGGAAGTTAAGCCCGACGATATCGACATCGTTCTCTATACCCACCTGCACAATGACCACGCTGGGGCATGCAGTCTCTTTACAAAAGCAACGCACATCTTCCAGGAAGATGAGTGGAAGAACCTCCTGGATCCTATGCCCAATCAACTGCTGATAAAAGACTATGACTTAGGAGTCATACCAGAACTGAAGCAATTGAAGTGCGTGAAGATTAATAGCGATGTGGAAATTGAAGATGGCATACACACCTACAGGACACCCGGACACACGGTAGGCAGCCAAAGCATAGGAGTAGAAACCGGAAAAGGATTATATGTTCTCACCGGTGACAGCGTCTTGTTTCGGCGTGAAATGTATCCCGAGATGAACTACTTAATAAGCGCTGAGGGAAAGAAAGTCTCCCTGCCACCAGTGCCGGGGAATACCTGCCTGCCCAATCCTAACACTACCCACAACGATTATGACTGGTACAGGAGTCTCAGCCTGATAAAAACCCTCATTAGAGATGATGCAAAATATCTCATAGGCGGGCATGACTCAGAAAATATGAACAAGGTCATCCCTGAGTAACATACCCGACAGCAGACAAGCTGTACATGCAATCATACTGAAAAGGAAGGTATAGAAATGATTATCAGAAGAGGAAAAGATGTCGAGCGCGTAGATGTGGGTAAACCGTTTGGTATGCCCGAAGGAAAGATGATTATTCAATGGTATTTCAGCAGAAGTATAGGTGACGAAAAATATCACCATAACTTTGCTGTGAGAAAATACACCCTGAAACCAGGAGTACTGGAAACTCCACCTTTCCATTATCACAAATACATTCAGGCACCATTCATCATTTCAGGCAAAATGCGCTTCGAAACACCTGATGATTCGGTAGAAGTAGGTCCTGGAGACGAAGTTATCTTCGCCGAGAACGAACCCCACAGGGCAATAGCCATCGGCGACAAGCCTGTGGAGATGATATGTATAATAGACTGCCCCGATGGTGGAGATTGCTGTGACCCCGATGCCCCACAGGAAGGCATTGTGGGACTGCTGAAATAAACAGCAAAGTAATCTCCCAGCAATAACTCCTCTCTCTCCCCTGCTCTCCCTATGTCACTGCGGTGAGACGAAGCCCAGAGCGAAGCGAAGGGGCAACGCGGCAATTCTTGCCCCTCATTCTGTTCTGGTTTGAGTTCGCAATCTCAAACAATAATCATCCTTCCCTTAGCAGAATTCCATTCCACATATCCCCTCCCTTGATGGGAGAGGGCCAGGGTGAGGGTAAGATTATTCACCTCATCAAAGTAGTGGAAACAAGCACAGGGGTTGTGATATTATTGAATCCTCGGGGTGTAGCGCAGCCTGGTAGCGCACCTGAATGGGGTTCAGGTGGTCGCCGGTTCGAATCCGGCCACCCCGACCATTTCAGCCATTGCAAATTTTGAGGGCGGGCAAAAATTCATTTTCTCCCAGACCCCCTTCTTTTCTGCTCTCCTGCGCAATAGCAGCACTCTGAGCGGCTGTGGTGAGAAGCGACTCATCCTTAAAAGAAAATTTTTTGCGAACTTTACTTTGCAAAACCTGATCCTCACAAAGCCTTCATGATGACATTTTTTCAGAATAGTCACAGGGTGCTGTGCCAAGACATGGTGTCCACTCCATGGTCCCAGCTGGACGGACACTTTATCCAGCCATTATTGGTATTACGAACCTCATTTTATCATCAATGTCCAGTAGCTGAGTTTTCAGATAAGAAAAAGGCGTCTGGTAATTAAGCGAGGAGTATTCCCTGAGGTTGTTATAGTAGTAGATGTAATCCATGGCTTCATTCAGGAGTTCGGCTTCACTCTTTATCTGTAAGACCCGTGGAATATAGAATTCATCGTCATCCGTCCGATGGGAACGCTCCAGATGAGCATTCTCCTCACAGTGCCCCTTATGATTTTGTATTAGCCGGCAGCCAAAGCCGCGGATTAACTTCCTCAGTTCGGTAACCTTCATCCAGGACTTGCCGCCAAATTCCTCACCATTATCAACAGTGAAGACGATTGATGCCTTTACCCCATGCGACCTCAGCCAGGAGATGACCCACAGATACCAACACAGCCCGTTAGCCCACGATTTCTCCCTGGAATAGCCGATGAGTTTAAACCTTGAATTCACATCCAGGGCTCCCCACTGGTAGTTGAGTATGTCGTGTCGGTCAAGATGTATCATCTGCTCACGGCTCAAGGCTTTATGGTCCCTGATATACTTCAAATCCACCTGCACAATTTCAAATGGTTTGGCCGAATACCAGTCGATAAACTCCCGCTTCTCTTTCCTCACCCTATAGGAGCGTAGATGGTAATCGACCCTCCCCTTGTTTCTCCTGATGATGTGACGAACCGTTCCCGGAGGAACCGATGTCCCTTCATGCTGCTTAAGGTAGCGTGACAACCTTTCTGATCCCAGTCTGGTTCTGTTCTTTATCTCAATGACCTTATCTTCAATCACTCCCGATGTTCTCTTGGGCTGGTGCTTGGGCACCCTGGATCTGTCCTTTAAGTCGCCATCCCTCTCTTTGTTGATGATATCATAAACCACTGTCCGGTTTATCCCAAAGATTGAAGACGCCTCTGAAATATTACCTCTATTCGTCTTCAGATACCCTAGAACAGCTCGCCTGGCAGCTTCAGGATTAATCCTCCTCAACTGCTTGTAATCAATCTTGCCTCTCGGTAGATAGGTATGGAGTCCAGGTTTCATACCTCTCTATCTCCAAACTACTAACGTCGATTTCAAGAAGTTCCAACACCTTCTTGATGTACCCAGTATACCCATAGTTTAAAAACTGTATAGTATGTCTTGGACATCGCACATTTTCAATTGGCGCTCGCATTGACTTTATGGTAGACTTCAAAAGTTTATTTGGCGCTCACATTAACCTTTTGTGCGGGAGTTTGGATAGCTAGAATGACCCTTTTAAATGGACAAGGGAATAAAAAGTTACCCGGGTGGAATAGCCCCAGGAGTGCGGTGATGGGGCGGGAATCAATTAGTAAGCTTCTGTTCCGTTTTTCCGGCCCTGCCATAGCGGCTATGCTGGTGTCATCCAGTTATAATGTTATTGATGCCATATTTATCGGACGGCTCGGCACCGAATCGCTCGCCGCAGTGACTGCTGCTTTCCCAATGATGATGATATTTATGGCAATCTCTGTGGGGACTGGGGTAGGAGCAGCTTCTTTGATTGCCCGACATTTGGGGGCGAGGAGACGTGATGAGGCGGACAGGGTTGTATGTAATACCATTACACTAACTGTTATTACAGGTCTTATCGTAACTGCTGTCTTCTTGCCGAATACGAGGTTTCTACTGAGTTTGTTTGGCGCCAGCGGGAATAATCTTCCTATTGCCGAGAGTTATGTGACCATCCTGATTATTTTTGTCGTTATTACCTTCTCTTCTGTGGTGATGGAGAACCTTATCAGGGCTGAGGGTAATCCGTCTTTTTCTGGCACGGTAATGATTATATCGGCGGTAACCAACATAATTCTGGATCCGATTTTCATCTTCGGGCTGGGACCAATACCGGCTATGGGGGTTTCTGGGGCAGCGGCTGCTACTGTCGTAGGGCGGAGTGTTGGAGTAATTGTATTTTTGGGTTATCTATTATCAGGAAAGACGTCTTATCGACTCCGCCGCAGTTATTTTATGCTCAGGATGTGTATTCTGGTTGAAATCTATCGTGTAGGGGTTGCTTCGATAGTTCGTATAATAGCCGGTTCTGTTAGTTTGATATTGGCTAACAGGGTGGCAGCGTCTTTTGGCGTGATTCCCTTAGCTGCGCTGGGTGTTGTCTTTCGTATTTCCAGTTTTGCCTTTATGCCCTGTGTTGGTGTAGCTCAGGGTATGATGCCAATTGTTGGCTATAATTTTGGGGCGGAGCAAACTAGACGCGTTGGTGAGGTGGTTATTAAGGCAGGTGTAGTTGCTTTTGCATGGAGTCTGTTTTGTTGGGCGGTGGTCACGATCTTCCCCGTGCAGGTTGTGTCGTTGTTTAACAGTGACCCGCAGTTTCTTGGTGAGGGGATAGGTGTCCTGCGCATATTTAGCATTGGTTACTTTGTTGTAGGAATTCAGATAATTCTGACGTCCTTTTTTCAGGGAATTGGTAAGGGGGTGGCGTCTCTGGTTTTGTCATCATCTCGCCAGGTTATCTTTTTGCTTCCTGCGGTTTTAATTTTTCCTATGTGGTTCGGGCTTAATGGATTGTGGGCGGCGTTTCCTTTCGCTGATATTGCGGCAGTTATACTTACTCTGGTGTGGGCTGGTATTCAGTTCAAGAGAATGGGGATACAATTTCGCCTGAGATTTAATCAGCAGGATGCTGGGTGAGTCAATATCTGAGTAAGGGATAGCCCCTTATGTTCCGCTGTGGGGTAATGTTAGCTAGCGGGCATTGGTTATGATGTGGGTTGAAGTGGTCTGTCAGAGAAGCAGACGGGACACAGGGTGCTGCGTTATCTTTTACTCTTGTGATATTATAGTCCTATCTTCTCTGAAACTTCGCGCATACCCATAATGGTATCGTTAATCAGGTCACTTAGTTCTGTTCCCGTCATCTCTGTTCCGTTCTTAATTATGGTGCGGTTTACGCCGGCGGCGAATGATTTGTCTTTCCACTTTTTCATTACCGATTTGACTTTCATATCATTGACGCTCTTTGATGGGTGGACTAGAGCTGTTGCCACAATGAGTCCTGTCAGTTCATCTATGGTATATAGCGTTTTCTCCAGTGTAGTTTGTGGCTCGGTATTGCTGCAGATACCCCAGCCGTGGGAGACGACCGCTCGTATGTATTCCTCTGCCCATCCGCGCTCTTCCAGTATCTCCCGTGATTTTGCGCAGTGCTGCTCAGGGAAGCGCTCGTAGTCCAGATCGTGCACCAATCCGATAATACCCCACTTCTCCTCGTCCTCGCCACTCTTTCTGGCGATGTAGCGCATCACCCCCTCTACGGCATAGGCGTGTTTCAGCAAACTTTCGCTCTCATTGAACTCTCTCAGGAGGGATAATGCTTCATTGTATGTTGGTATGTGTTTCTCCATCTTAATAAACCTCTATCGCCTGAATAATCTTTGCCACCAGCTTCTCTTTTTGTCCAACCCGTTGACGGTGAAGGCGTGCTCACAGTTACTGCACCGCCACACCTTGTAGTGTTCATTGTAGTAGGTATTCTCGCTGCCGCAGTGGGGGCACATAGTCCTCAGTTTCCTCTCGGTTTTGGAGTCGAGCTTTTCCCAATAGCTGTCATTCCAGTTGGGGCGTTGCGCCATTTCTGTGCTCCTTTGAGTGTCTGTAATGCTATTCTATC
>JAGHDJ010000111.1 GCA_021159955.1 Dehalococcoidia bacterium | reverse complement strand
TATATATTCTCTGCCGTTTCAGGATGCCTCTATTCCCATCGTTGGTAACACATCTGCTAAGCCACTAACCAAAGCAACAGATATAAAAGAAGAATTAATCCACCAGCTTTGCCATTGTATAGAGTGGCAGAGTTCCATTGAATTTATGATTAACAATGGCACAACAAATTTCATTGAAATCGGACCCGGTGCAGTACTGACAGGACTCAACAAGAGGATATCAAGAGAAGTGAGTATTACAAACGTGGGGTGTTTCCCCGCCTGATTAAATCGGAAATATATTATGTCAAATGGAAGGCGGAAATTAAGAAGATTAGTTCTTCAGGCACTGTTTGAAGGCGATTGTGTGAAACATAAGCCGGAAAATGTCATCAAGAGGTTATGTGACAAAGAATCCCTGTCAGAGGATACCGCCTCCTTTGCCATAGAATTGGTACGAGGCGTAATGCACAAGCAGAATGAAATAGACAGTATAATTAGAAAAAGTGCCCCTTCTTGGCCACTCAACCAGATACCAATAGTAGACAGGAATATATTGCGCCTTGCAATCTTCGAGACTTTACTGAATAATGACAGTGTCCCGGCCAAAGTCGCCATCAACGAAGCTGTTGAATTGGCTAAAAAGTTTGGCAGTGATAATTCTGCCAAATTCGTAAACGGGGTTATGGGCGTAATCTACAACCAAATCATCACGGAAGGCGACAAAAAATGAAGCTCACACCGGATGAATTGATAATGCGTAAAAAACGCGAGGAGGTTTAACAATATGGCAACCGTTTTTGAACGAATAAAGAGTATAATAGCAGAGCAACTTGGTGTTGAAGAGAAGGATATAGAGCCTTCGTCTTCCTTTCTCGAAGACCTGAACGCTGACTCTCTTGACCTGGTAGAGCTCGTAATGGCTGTAGAAGAAGAATTCAGTGGGGACAACATAAAAATAGAGATATCCGACGAGGATGCCGAGAAAATTAAAACGGTGCAGGATATAGTAGACCACATTGAGGACCTGCTTGAGTCCTAGACAAACAAAATACCGTATACCGTGTACCACACAACACTCAACGAAAATTCTGGGTTCACTCGAAACAAAACCAGATTACCCGAGTGTTGAATAACACAGAGAATCTGGCCATCCAGGTCAACCAATCACCAAGGGCAAGCTCTCTCACCCTCTTATCAGAAACATGGGGTGTTAGGGCTTGCAGCAGCCGACCAATCACAAGTTGATGGATACGTTGCATTAATAATTTATAATAATATCACAAGGGGTGCAATTTGAATGTTCCTCATGACCATATTAATCCGTCACCAGCAATCAACTTCAACATCCTGCCTATAACAAGCAGAATAGAGAAACACCACCTCTTTATCGGCAATTGTGATACTATTGAATTAGCCAGCTCTTTCGGAACACCCCTGTATATCTTAGATGAAGTCACCATAAGACAGAAATGCACTGAATTCCTCACAGAATTTCAAAAGCGATACCCCAACACTACAGTGATATATGCTTGCAAGGCATTCATTAATCGCAGTATGGCATCCCTTCTAAAAACAGAGGGATTAGGGCTCGATGTGTGTTCGGCAGGCGAAATAAATATAGCCGCATCAGTGCAATTCCCATCTGACAAACTCTATTTCCATGGTAATAACAAAACAGTCGATGAATTGGCTCTGGCATTAAAAGAAAACATCGGATGCATAGTAGTAGATAACCTCTACGAACTCGCACTGCTCAGTGACATAGCAACCAAAACGAAAAAAAAACAGGATATTATGCTCCGCATTTGTCCCGGTATAGATCCCCACACCCACAAATACACCACCACCGGCACCATTGATAGCAAATTTGGTCTCCACATAAGCACGGGACAGGCAGAAGAAGCAATTATCAGAGCAATATCGGCACCAAATATCAATCTAGTCGGGCTGCATTGCCATCTCGGCTCACCCATCTTTGAGACAGCCCCCTTCAAGCAAGCTATTGAACTCATGCTTGAATTTGCCGCCCAAATGAAGTCTAAGCACAACCTGCGATTGTTGAAATTCAGCCCCGGCGGAGGCTTTGCCATACAGTATAAAGCCGATTCCCCATCACTTCCCATCGCCGATTACGCAGAGGTGATAACATCAACCCTCATCAAGAAAAGCTATGAATTAAACCTTGACCCTCCCAAACTTATCATAGAACCGGGGAGATCTATCATAGGACAGGCTGGTGTGGCACTCTACACCGTAGGATCGATAAAAGAAATCCCCGAAGTGCGTAAATACATCCTGGTAGATGGCGGAATGACAGATAACATCCGTCACGCCTTATACAACGCCAAATATGAAGCCATCGTTGCCAACAAGGCAGGTCAAGAAGCAACAGAACGCGTAACTATCTCAGGAAGAGCATGCGAATCCGGTGACATACTGGTTCAAGACATCACCCTTCCCCGTATTTCACCGGGTGATATCATAGCCATACCAAGCTGTGGCGCCTACTGTATCTCTATGTCCAGCAACTACAACATGTTCTTCAGACCAACAGTCATTGTGGTAAACAACGGGAAAGCCCGCATTACACAACGTCGAGAAACTATTCAAGACATTATGAGACGCGATGTATTAATGGACACGAACTAATCTATGTGGCATATGATAGGACAACCTAAAGCCGTGGCACTGCTAGAGAATGAGGTGGCAACGGGGCAGGTGCCACACGCCAAACTATTTGTAGGCCCCTCTGGCATCGGAAAGTTGTCCCTCGCCTTGAATCTGGCTCAAGCGCTGAACTGTAATGCAAAAGAGACGCCGTGCGGGAGATGCAGTTCCTGTCAGCGCATAATGGCAAATACATATGCAGATGTTCAAGTCATCAAAATACCAGAAACTGGTACATCCAGGGAACAACGGGAGCCAAAAACGAAGATAGGCACACGGCAAATTGAGGATATGCAAAAGTTAGCCTCTACACCACCATATGAAGGCAAATACAAGGTGTTCATCATTGATGGAGCAGAGCAATTCTCAGCTGAAGCTGCCAACCATTTACTTAAAACATTGGAGGAGCCACCACCCAGGGTAGTCATCATTCTACTAACTGCAAAAGAAAAAGAGGTTCTGCCCACACTCATCTCGCGATGTCAGCGTCTGGAGCTTTATCCCCTACCCATAGACAAAACCAAGGAGATACTGGTCAAACAGCACAATATTCAACCACAGCGAGCAGGACTACTGGCCAGTCTTTCACGCGGCTGTATCGGCTGGGCTCTATCTGCAGTTAGTGATGATAAACTGCTTCAGAAACGCACCCAAGCAATAGAAACCTTTACAGAGCTCACTCACTCCAACCGCGAGAGACTTTTAGCATATGCAGGCCAACTGGCAAGAGAATTCACCAAAAACAGAATGACCGTAGACGCGGTACTTTCCCTATGGCTTGGTTGGTGGCGTGACCTTCTCCTTATCAAAGGAAACAGGAAAACACTTATCACCAATATCGACCAAGAAACAATATTGCTCAGACAGGCAGAGAGCTATACCACAAAACAAATTGGAGATTATATCCGAAGTATCCAAACAGCACGCAGACAGCTGAGGCAGAATGCCAATGCTCGTTTAGTACTGGAAGTATTAATGTTAAACCTTCCCACTGCAAGGACACCGGTCAAATCTCAGAACGGATACTAATATGCCATCAGAGGAGGCACCACAAGAACATACGCGAATCGTCGGCGTACGTTTCCAGCAGGCAGGTAAAATATACTCTTTCAATTCCCATGACCTCGACATAAACACAAATGACAACGTGGTGGTAAGAACACGTCAAGGCGAAGAGTTAGCGCAGGTGGTTATCCCTCCAGAACAAGTTCTAACCAGAGAGATATCCGAGCCACTGAAACCAGTGCTGCGCAAAGCAACCCAGAACGACATTCAAAAGATGCAAGAACTGAACAGTAAAGAAAAGGAAATTCTTAGCAAGTGCCGCACACTAATTGATAAACTCAACCTATCGAAAGAGAACATGAAGCCAGTAAAGGCCAAATACAACCTCAACGGCACACATCTCACCATTTTCTTCAGGGCCGAAAAAAGGATCGACTTCAGACAATTAGTCAGGGAACTGGCATCCACTTTCAAAACAAGAGTGGAGCTTCGCCAGATAGGACCACGGGATGAGACCAAGTTATTAGGTATCCTCGGTATGTGTGGACGCCCATCGTGCTGTTCCACTTTTCTGACCAATTTCACGCCACTATCTATCAAATTAGCTAAACAGCAAAATCTTCCTCTTAATCCTACAAAGATATCGGGTGTCTGCGGTCACCTTCTCTGCTGCCTGAGATATGAGGAGGAGTTCTACCGCACCGCAAAGGAGAAAATGCCCCGCAAAGGGCAACTGATTACCACACCTCAAGGTCCTGCTAACGTTATCCAGGTGGACCTATTCAGGGAGACAGTAACTGCACGCCTGGAACAAAACGGCTCCCCGCTAGAGTTTAATCTGTCCGACATCACTCTGGTAAAAGGGACTAACCCACCTGAGACGAAGCGCCGCCGGAGAAAAAACAGACCGCCTCTCCGATCTCCATAGAATTCCGAAGATAATTACTACAGACGCGAAATGCATCTGGCAGAGAGCGACAATAGCTTCTGATAATCACTACGCCAAACTCGCTGCGTCAGGCAACAAGCAACCCAACCAGCTTTTTATAAGTAGCGCTCAAAGCCTCAGGTATCACCCTGGTATCAGTCATAACAGACATAAAGTTGGTATCACCATCCCATCTGGGCACGATATGTGTGTGAATGTGCCCCTCAACCCCAGCTCCCCCTACTTTGCCGATATTCATACCAAGGTTAAATCCTTGAGGTTGCAATTCTTTCTCCAATACTCCAACTACCATAACAACAAGATGTGAATGTTCTTCTCTCTCACCAAAGGTTAATTCCCCTATCGCTCCCACGTGTCTATTAGGCACCACCATAAGATGACCGGGATTATAGGGGTAACTATTGAGAATAATGAAGTTTGTTTTACCACGGTAGATAATATAATTCTCTCTATCCCTACTCCTATCCTCCGCTATTTTATCGCAAAATATGCACCCTTCCGTCTTAGACAACTCAATATACTTCATCCGCCAGGGTGACCAAATATGCTTCATCTCTTATACTCCCCCTATCACACTCCAAAATGAATGTGCCATACCAGCATCCTATAGGAGCGGTAAAAATATCCGTGATTCTAATATAAAACACTAAGTCCAGTATATCAGGGGAAATAGACAGCGACAAGATTGAATCCTCACCTTAACGAGAAACTGCCATCTACACCTAATCCAGCACGCAGAACAACACCAGTAAGAGAAGAAAGAGAAAGCGTGTTTTAAATAAGCTCGGCAGCAATATTGAAAATCCATCGAATTCCGCAAAGAAAAATCGGCTAAGCTACATTTTCATACTTTTCATACGGGCTTCTCCATAAACCTCTTCTTTCTGACAGCTCTGTCAATAGTATCACACAATTTGTTTTTATCTACTGGTTTAAGAAGGTAGTCATATGCCCCCAGGTGTGCAATAGACTGATCTATACTGTCCACGCTGGGATAGGCTGTTAATAAGACAGACACTACCATTGGCTTTAATTCACGCACCTTACTCACCAACTCCAGTCCGCTCATCCCAGGCATCATAATGTCAGTAAGCAATACATCAAAATCCTCTTCCTGCAATACATCCAGAGCATCAGCCCCGCTCTCCGCAGTTGCAATCTGGTGACCAGATTGCTTCAGAATGTCCCTTATGACATCCCGTATCATAGACTGATCATCAACAACCAATATCTTTCCTTTTTCCATAACCAAAAACTACCCCCTTGTACTGTTTAGCTACACAGCAGACCCGCTGTCACCACTTAATAATTCAGTTACCCTGCCATATAGCTCTTCTTTGGTAAAAGGCTTGGTGATAATTTCATCCACACCAGACTTACGTGCTTCATCAATATCAAACTGAACTCCCCAACCAGTCACCAACAAAACGGGAACTCCGGGCTTCTCTCGTTTTACCACCTTAGACACCTCCCAACCAGAGACATCAGGCATTCCCAGATCGGTAACTATTAATTTATAGTCCCCCCTCCGAAACATAGAGATACCCTCACGTCCATCAGCAGCCACATCCACATCACATCCTAACTGAGAGAGCAGGGACACTAGTGTATCGCGAATTCTTTCGTCATCTTCCACCACCAGGATAGTTTCCCCATGGGGCAGTGAGGAAACATCGGGGAGGCCTGCCTTTCTCACTTCAGCAGAATTCAGAGAAAGTGCTATTTTCTCCTTTGAGGCAACAGGAAGCTTGATATAGAAGGTCGATCCCCTACCTACAGTGCTATCTACTTCAATGTCACCACCATGCCTGGACACAATTCCATAAGCCACACTAAGACCTAAACCAGTTCCCATATACCCCTTCGTGCTATAGTAAGGC
>JAGHDJ010000093.1 GCA_021159955.1 Dehalococcoidia bacterium | reverse complement strand
GTCTGGTATTGTAGAAAAAGAGGCGCCGATCAGGCTATCCAATGTTATGCTGATTTGCAATAAATGTGATAAGCCGACCAGAGTAGGATACCGTATTCTAGGGGATGGCAAAAAAGTTCGCATCTGCCGTTCTTGTCAAGAGGTGATTGAATAATATGGCAGGTGGAGCTAAGGCGAGATTAAAAGAGATATATGATAAAGAAGTAGTAGCGGCATTGATGAAGGAGCTTGGCTATAAAAATGTTATGCAGGCACCTCGTATGGAAAAAATAGTTGTTAATATCGGGTTGGGAGAAGCCACAGATAATTCTCAAGTACTTGATAAGGCACAAAAGGACCTGGAAGCAATAACAGGACAGCATCCTGTCATCACGAAAGCAAGAAGATCTATTGCGGCTTTCAAGCTGAGAAAAGGGATGCCCATTGGCGTGATGGTGACACTGCGTGGCAGGCGGATGTATGATTTTTTTGATAGGCTGGTTAATGTTGCCCTACCGAGGGCTCGGGATTTTCAGGGAGTATCTCCGCGAGCTTTTGATGGGCGAGGTAATTATACTCTGGGAATTAAAGAGCAGATAATTTTTCCCGAGATAGACTATAGTAAAATAGATAAGGTTCGTGGTTTGGAAATTTGTATTGTTACCACTGCTAATAGCGACGAAGAAGGAAAAAGCCTGCTTAGGTTGCAGGGTATGCCGTTTGCCATTTAAGTAAGGGATAGGATAAACACTCTCAGGGGAGGGGAACGTTGGCTAAATTATCAAAAGTTATTAAATCACAGAGAGAGCCTAAATATAAGGTTCAGCAGCACAGCCGTTGTAAATTGTGTGGCAGACCGCGAGGATATATGCGCAAATTCGGGATGTGTCGCATCTGTTTCCGTGAATTGGCTCTGGAAGGCAAAATCCCAGGGGTGAGAAAATCCAGCTGGTGAAGGTGGGTATTAAAGAAGTGACAAGGATAGATGTATGAGTTGTAGTGATCCAATAGCAGATATGCTGACCATAATAAGAAATGGATTGATGGTGAAGCATAAATCTGTAGATGTTCCTCTTTCAAAAATGAAACTCTCTATCGTCAAGATACTTAAGGACGAGGGTTATATTCTTGGTTGGCAGATTACGAAGGGTGAACATCAGAAAATTAGAATCAATTTGAAGTATAATGCTGGTAGTAAATCGACGATATCTGGATTAAAGCGGGTGAGCAAGCCCAGCTCAAGGTTCTATTCTGCACACAATAGGGTTTCCAGTGTCTATAGAGGTTTGGGCATCGCCATCCTTTCCACCTCTAAGGGGGTTATGACAGGGGAACGGGCACGACGTGACAGGATAGGTGGGGAGGTCCTGTGTTATATATGGTAGCGGATGAAACAGGGAGGCTGCGATGTCAAGAGTAGGTAAACTTCCCATAGCATTGGCTGAGGGAGTTAAAGTAGATATTGATGGCGATATGGTGGTAGTGAAGGGTCCTAAGGGGGAACTTTCGCGCATGTTGCCTGAGAGTATGGTTGTTGAGTTAGAGGAAAAATCTATAACTGTATCTCGTCCTGATGATAGTAGAACATCTCGTTCCTTACATGGGTTGACTCGTGCCCTTTTATATAACATGGTTAAAGGGGTGAGCGAGGGATTTGAAAAGGAATTGGAGATAAGGGGTGTTGGATATCGTGCTCAGAAGGAAGGAGATACCCTGGTACTTCAAATGGGATATTCGCATCCTGTGGAATTTGCTCCAATCCCCTGCATCTCCTGGGAATTAGAAGGTAATACTCGCATTAAGGTTCTGGGGGTTGATAAAGAACTGGTGGGAGAGGTAGCTGCTAAAATACGTGCCGTTCGCCCTCCGGAACCGTATAAGGGCAAAGGAATAAGATATGTTGGCGAGGTTGTCCGCCGTAAAGCCGGTAAGGCCGGCAGGACGGCTCAGTAGGGGATTATAACTATGAAAGATAAACGGAGGGAGTTACGTCAAAGGCGGCATTCCCGTGTAAGGCAGAAGGTTTCAGGAACGGCTTTGAGGCCACGTTTGAGTGTTTTTCGCAGCACCAATCATGTCTATGCTCAGTTGATAAATGATGTAGAGGGATGCACCCTCGCTGCTGCCTCCACTCTTGATCCCGATATTCGACCTGAGCTTGCAGGTAAAACCAAGGTCGAGGTTGCGGTGTTGGTTGGGCAGTCGATTGCCAAACGCGCACTGGACTCTGGTATGGATCAGGTCGTTTTCGATTGTGGCGGTTATAAATACCATGGTAGGGTGAAGGCATTGGCGCAGGCAGCCAGGGAAGGAGGACTTAAGTTTTGAAGTTTGGCGGTGGGATGAAACGAGAACGAGATAAATCGTCCGAGGGACCTGAATTAGAGGAAAAGCTGGTTTATATAAACCGCGTGTCTAAGGTGGTAAAAGGTGGACGCCATTTCAGTTTCGGTGCGGTTGTGGTTGTAGGTGATGGCAAAGGACAGGTTGGCATGGGCGTTGGTAAAGCTAAGGAAGTCTCGGAAGCCATTCGTAAGGGTGGTGTTGTGGCCAGAAAAAATATGGTTAATATAGTTCTGGATGGTGCTACCATTCCGCATGAGTCGCTGGCTAAGTTTGGTGCGGCTAAGGTTCTGCTTAAACCGGCTGCTCCTGGAACCGGAGTTATCGCGGGTGGCAGTGTGCGATCTGTAGTTGAGGTTAGTGGGATAAAGGACATACTCTCTAAATCTATGGGTAGCAATAATCCCATGAATGTGGTGAAAGCAACGATGCTTGCCCTCGAAAATTTGAGAAATCCGAAGGAAGTGGTGGCACAGAGGATGGCATTCCCCGTGGCAGAGGGGGAGGTTATAAACGATGTCTAAGCAGCTTCGTATCACCTTGATAAAGAGTGAAATAGGACATACTAAAGATCAGAGAAGGACGATAAGGGCTCTTGGGTTGCACCGTCTCAATCAAAGTGTGGAGCATGAAAATATGCCATCTATTCGTGGTATGGTGGGCAAAGTAAGGCATCTGGTGAAGACAATTGAATTAGAGGAAGGTACTAAGGCCAATGAGGCAAAATGATATCGCTCCCGGTAGTGGAGCGAAGCATTCCAGAAAACGTGTTGGCCGTGGTAACGCCAGTGGGCATGGAACATATTCCGGGCGAGGATTAAAAGGTCAAAAATCGCGCTCCGGCGGCGGTGTTCGTGTTGGATTTGAGGGTGGTCAGCTGCCTCTAATAAAGCGTTTACCATATAAGCGTGGATTCACCAATATTTTTAAGGTGGAATATAATATTATCAATGTTAGTCAACTTAACGTCTTCCCATCAGGAGCGGAGGTGACAGCGAAGACTCTGCTTGAAAAGGGATTACTTAAGTCGTTGAGAAAGCCGATAAAGATTTTGGGCAAGGGTAAACTTGACCGCGCTTTGCGGATTAGGGTCAATAAACTGTCTGTTTCTGCCAGGGATAAGGTTGAGAAAGCAGGAGGAGAAATAATGGAGGTGAGCGGTGCCCAAAAGGCAGCAAAGTAAGGGCAAGCTATTACAGGCTATGTGGAGTGCCTTTAGTCTGCCTGATATACGAGCTAAACTGTTGTTCACGCTCGGTATATTGGTGGTTTTTCGTTTTGTTGCGCATGTTCCACTGCCAGGGATAGATGTGGTTGCCATGAAAGAGCTTCTTGGAAAGAGCCAGTTGCTCGGCATGCTGGATCTCTTTAGTGGTGGGGCGATGAGAAATTACAGTGTGGCTATGATGGGTGTCTACCCCTATATAACTGCGTTGATTGTGGTGCAGCTGCTTACACCTGTTATCCCTCGTTTGAATGCCTTGTCTCAGGAAGGGGAAGCGGGAAGAAACAAGATAGCCAAATACACGCATTGGCTAGCTGTTCCGATGGCGTTCCTTCAGGGATACGGACAATTGGTTATTCTGCAGCGTGGAGGCGTGATTGAGGGTGTCGGATTCTCGGGTCCTTATGCTCTTGCTACTATCACTATGTTGCTGACTGTGACTGCAGGCACTATGTTTTGTGTCTGGTTGGGTGAACTCATCGATGAACGTGGCGTTGGCAACGGAATATCAATGATAATTTTTGCAGGTATCGTTGCAGGATTACCGGAAATGATTGGTCGGGGATTTATAACAGGAGGGGTAAATATGCCGGGGCTGGTTGGATTTGTTGCTCTGGCAATTGCTACTATCGTTGGGATAGTGATTTTTACCGAAGCTCATCGACGTATTCCGGTGCAATATGCCAAGAGCACATTCCGAGGCGGTCGTATGTATCGTCAGGCGGGGTCGACCCATATACCGATACGGGTGAACTCAGCTGGCATGATACCACTTATATTTGGTATGGCGATTATGGTATTTCCTGGTACAGTTGCCAGTTATTTTGTTAATAGTGCATCAACTGGTGGGTTTGCCGTCTGGGTGCAGAATGTGTTTAATCCCTCAGGTCCATATGGTGATGGAGCTCCTTACTGGATTATGTATTTTGCTCTCGTAATGGGGTTTACTTTCTTCTATACTATGGTCATGTTCCAGCAGCAGAATCTGGCTGAGATGTTGCAGAAGCAAGGAGGGTTTGTTCCGGGGATACGTCCTGGGAATACAACCCATGAATATCTCAATGGAGTGATAACTCGTGTTACTTGGGCAGGGGCTCTTTTTCTGGCAGTGGTGGCGGTAGTCCCATTTTTTACGCGAGCGATGGCTCCTACGATGATGCTTTCCAGCGCTGGGTTGCTCATCGTAGTTGGTGTATCACTGGATACGATGAAACAATTAGAAGCACAATTATTAATGAGACATTATGAGGGTTTTATCAAATGAGTATGGAAAATAAAGATGCAATCAGGGTTATTTTGCTCGGGCCTCCGGGTGCTGGCAAAGGAACTCAAGCGGTATTTATATCCCGAAGCCTGGGAATACCACATATCGCCTCCGGCGATCTCTTCCGCGAGGCGCAGAGCAAGGGGACGGAGTTAGGTCTGTTGGTAAAGTCATATATGGAAAAAGGCGAACTGATCCCCGATGAGATAACGGTTGCTATGGTATTGGAGCGCAGTGCCGCCCCCGATTGCAAGAAGGGTTATATCCTTGATGGTTTTCCTCGGACTATAGGGCAGGCTAAAGCATTGGATAAGGCGTTGGAAGACAAGGGTGATACCATTGATAAAGTGGTGTATATTAAGGTGTCTGATAATGAGTTGTTGCGCCGACTTAGTGGGCGTTGGATCTGTCGCGATTGTCAGACTCCATATCATATAGTAGAGTCGCCTCCCAAGGTGCCTGGAATATGTGACAGATGTGGGGGGAAGCTCTACCAGCGCGCTGATGATAACGAAAAAACAGTTAAGAACAGGCTGTCGGTCTATTCCAGTCAAACGGTACCACTTATTGATTATTACGGAGATGCAGGGAAGTTGGTAGAAGTAGATGGGTCGCAGGGGATAGACAATGTGGCTAAGGCGATACTCGCTGCAGTTAATCCTTCGGAATAATGATAGCGCTATCTGAAAAAGGGTGTTGAGTGGTAAAATGAAAGTATTGATAAATGGCTAAGAAGGAGAAAATAGAGGTTGAGGGCAGGGTCATTGAGTGTTTGCCTAATACTACCTTTAAGGTTGAGTTGGCTAATGGACATCAGGTGCTAGCTCACATCTCGGGAAAGATGCGGTTGCATTTTATCAAGATTTTGCCGGGGGACAGGGTGTTAGTTGACCTGTCGCCATATGATTTGACCAGGGGTAGAGTTACATATCGTTTTAAGTGAATTCCCTGTTGCGCCCTGTGGTGTGATGGGAGGGGTGATGTTGTTATGAAGGTTCAAGCTTCAGTTAAAGTTAGATGTGAAAAGTGTAAGATAATAAAAAGACGGGGTGTGGTCAGAGTTATCTGTTCTAACCCCAGGCATAAACAGAGACAGGGGTAATTCCCCTACTTTCTGTTGGAGGGTAGAAGTGGCACGTATAGCAGGCGTTGATATTGGTAAAGATAAGCAAATCTGGGTAGCGCTACAGTATATTCAGGGTATTGGTCGTACATCCAGCCTTAATATTCTCAAAGAGGTTGGTGTTGATGCTGCCGTTAAGGTGAACGACCTGACTGATGACGAAGTTAATCGCATCAGGGAACTGGTGTCCAAGAGCTATATTGTTGAGGGTGATCTCAAGAAGGTGACTACGCTTAACATTAAGCGGTTGATGGAGATTGGCAGCTATCGTGGCTTGAGGCATCGTCGTGGATTGCCCGTTCGCGGGCAACGAACCAAGACCAATGCGCGCACCAAGCGCGGTCGTCGAGTGGCGGTGGCTGGCAGAGGGAAGCGCAGGGGCACAACTAAGAAATAATTATATCTGAACAGGGAAGGTTTTTAATTTATGGCAGAAAAGAAAAAGAAGGCAACCAGGGTTAGAAAGCGGGAGCGTAAATCCATTCCGCGTGGCAATGCGTATATATACTCCTCTTTTAATAACACTATAATAACCTTGACCGATCCTGCAGGCAACGTCATTTCCTCGAGGAGTTGCGGTGCCGTTGGATTCAAAGGTTCCCGTAAGGGGACTCCTTATGCTGCACAAAAGGCGGCTGAGGATGCGGTGCGACGTGCGCAGGAGCATGGCTTGAGACAGGTGGAAGTATATGTTAAGGGTCCGGGCAGTGGTCGTGAAGCTTCCATACGTGCTCTTCAGGGTGCGGGGTTGGTTATCACCAGTATTAAGGATATGACTCCTATTCCACATAATGGATGCCGCCCTCCCAAGAAAAGGAGAGTATAGGTCATGGCTCGTTATACTGGTCCAACTTGCCGTTTGTGCCGCCGTCTGGAAGAAAAATTGATGCTCAAGGGTGAGAGATGCAATAGCCCGATGTGTGCTATGGACAGGCGCAATGGTATTCCTCCCGGAGGGCGCCGCTCACGGAGGCGCCAACGTATATCTGAGCGGGGATTGCAGCTTCGAGAAAAGCAGAAGGCAAGGAACACCTACGGCTTACTTGAGCGCCAGTTCCACAACTTATTTGTTAAAGCAAGTAAAACTAGGGGGATTACTGGCGATGTCTTTGTACAACTTCTTGAATCGCGCCTGGATAATGTGGTTTACCGACTTGGTTTTGCCAAATCTCGTGCTCAGGCGAGGCAGATTGTGCGCCATGGATTTATAATGCTTAATGGTCACAAGACCGACATCCCATCGTGTTTACTTAAGTCCGGTGATGTTATTGCGTGGACTGATAAAGGCATCAAAACGGAGCTTTATCGTGGAGTGGCAGAAGCAATTACAGATGTGTCCGTTCCAAGCTGGATGAGTGTGGATAAAGAGAAGCTCGTGGGTAGATTTATTGCCCTCCCTGTGGTTGGTGAAGTTGCCGTTAACTTTGATGCCAATGTTATTGTGGAATATTATTCCAGGTAGGTTTTATGTTAGCCTACAAGCGCTCTTTCACACATATTTTTTGAAAATGCGCTGATGGGTGTATTTATTTTTTAAGGAGGCTTGTGTTTGTCTCAAATTGAATTACCGGCGATAGAATGTGTTGAAAATAAGGATACTTATGGTGTTATAACTACCTGTGAACCTCACTTGCCCAGGGGTTTTGGTATTACCATTGGTAATGCGCTAAGGCGAGTTCTTCTCAATTCACTCCCTGGTGTAGCGGTAACATGGATTAAGATTGACGGGGTACATCATGGATTTACCACTATTCCTGATGTAAAAGAGGACACCATGGAGTTATTGCTCAATGTCAGGGCAGTGAGATTGCGTTCCTTACTCAGTGATTTGCCAGCGAGTATGTTATTGGAGGTCAAGGGGAAGAAGGGAGGAAGGGTTGTGACGGCTGCTGACATTAAGCCTATGGATGGGATTGACATAGTTAACCCGGAACTTTACCTTGCGTCTCTGGATTCAGATAAGGCTAGGTTATTTATAGAGTTTAATGTAGAAGAGGGTGTGGGTTACCGTGTTGCCTCCAATAAAGATTTGCCGATGGATGTTATCCCCGTGGATGCCGTCTTTGCGCCAGTGCGCAGGGTAAATTACAAAGTAGAACCTGTTCGCTCCAGAGAAAACCGTGATAGCGAGAAGCTTACTATGGAAATCTGGACCGACGGTACCATATTACCGATTGAGGCTCTTAATAGGGGTGCCCAGATATTGGCTGATTATATTAGCCCCTTTGTTGTTGCGGCGGTTGCTGTGCCTGAAGAGTCTGAGGTTCAGGCTTTCTCTGCAGAGAAGTATAGCATGCAGGTAGAGGAGATGGATCTTTCTGGAAAGGTTGTTAGGTTGCTGATGAGGAATCACATAACCACGGTTGGGGAGTTGCTGGAAAAGACCGATGAGGATTTATTAAATTTGCCCAAATTTGGAAAGAAATCTTTGGAAGAAGTAAAGAGAAGCCTTGTTGCTGGTGGGTTTGTCAGTGAAGAAGGGCAGATTGTTGAGTCTTCTGAATCAGGAGATGAAGGGTTGGAGGATAGCTAGTATGAGACATAAAATCGCTGGGCGGAAATTATCCAGACCGACATCTCAAAGGATGGCAATGTATTATAGTCTTGCGACCGATTTGCTGAGGTATGGGAGGATTACTACTACTGAAGCCAAAGCGAAAGAAACACGCAGGGTGGCAGAAAAAATTGTCACTATGGGTAAAAATGGTAGACTGAGTGCTCGGAGGCGAGCGCTGGCTGTTATAAGAGATGAAGAGGTGGTAGGAAAGGTATTTGATGAATTTGCCTCGAGATATAGTGATCGGAGGGGGGGCTACACTCGCGTTATCAAGCTCGGTCGCCGTTCCGGTGATGGGGCATCAATGGCTATACTGGAAATGGTAGAGTAGTTTAATCACGGAGGTGATATTAGTATACTGCGGTGGTGAGAAGGCTGGTTCTGGTTGTTGAATATGATGGTACGCGGTATCATGGTTTCCAGTTACAGATTAATGCTTCCACCATTCAGGGCGAGATAGAAGATGCTCTGTATAAGCTTACTGCAGAGCAGATAAGAATTGGAGGTGCCAGCAGAACTGATACTGGAGTGCATGCCGTAGGTCAGGTTGTAACCTTTTTAACGGAAGCAGTGTTTTCCTCGCAGACCTGGGTCAAGGCATTGAATTATTATCTTCCGTATGATATTGCAGTAAGGCGGGCTTGTGAAGTTGATGGGGATTTTAATGCTAGACTTTGTGCTATAAGCAGGGAATATCGATACAGTATTTTGAACAGAGTGGCGCGGTCTCCCTTGAGAAGAAGGTTTGTTCATCTGGTCAGTCGGTCGCTGGATGTGGTGGCAATGAACAGGGCGTGTCAGATTCTTGTAGGGGAGCATGATTTCATTCCCTTTATTGCTCCTGGAGATGTTGGAAAGCGTTGCACAGTGAGTTTTATTGAGAGGGTGAAGGTTAGCAAAGAGGGTGATCTGGTGACGTTTGATGTGGCAGGCAGTTCTTTTTTGCCGCACCAGTTGCGTAATGCCGCAGGTGGATTGATAAAGGTTGGTCTGGGAAAATTAACGGTGGATGATTATTGTGAGATGGCTGTTAAGAGACAGCCCGGTGTGATTGGTCCAATGGCTCCGGCATGTGGTCTCTGCTTGATGAAGGTCAAATACCCCGCTTCATGGGGTTCTATTGGAGAAGGATAGAGTGAAAACGTATAGTGTTAAACCCAAAGATATTCAGCATCAGTGGCACGTGATAGATGCCTCCGACAGGGTTCTGGGACGGCTAGCTACCGAAGCGGCTAGCTTGCTCAGGGGTAAGCATAAACCTATTTATGCCCCCCATGTGGATGTTGGCGATTTTGTCATTGTGACAAATGCTTCGAAGGTTCGTGTTACTGGTAATAAAGCTAAACAAAAGATATATTATCGTCACTCGGGATACCCCGGTGGATTGAAGAGTATTAACTTTTCAGATATGATGGAGGATGTTTCTCCATCATATCTGAAAAGTTAATACTCTTCAATCCACCGGGGTATCCCGAGTG
>JAGHDJ010000115.1 GCA_021159955.1 Dehalococcoidia bacterium | reverse complement strand
GATCTGATTCCCTTTGAGACTGTGGTCAAAGAAACAGATATGTATATCCGGGCGGAGTACAATTTACATAGTAAATCGGCAGAAAGGACGAGGGAATACCGCACTCAGATTGAGAGATACATAGAACACCATCCGGTTTTTTTAAGTTCTATGGTGCCTCTTCCTATGGATGATGCAGCACCGTGTATAGTGCGTGATATGCTTGAAGCGGGCAATCTGGCTGGTGTTGGGCCTATGGCTGCGGTGGCTGGGGCTATTGCGGAGAATGTCGGGGTGGATTTGTTAGAGGACTCGGCGGAAATAATTGTGGAGAATGGCGGTGACATATTTCTGAGAGTGTCCAGGAAAAGATTGATTGGGGTTTATGCTGGTGACTCTCCGCTATCTGGCAAGTTTGTCCTTGAGATTTTTCCTGAGGATACTCCTTTGGGGGTGTGCACTTCGTCAGGAACAGTTGGGCATTCAAAAAGTTTTGGTCGAGCCGATGCGGCGATAGTTCTTGCTGCCTCCACCTCTCTGGCTGATGCCGCTGCTACTGCCATTGGCAATTTAGTGAAGGGCGAGGATGGCATATCTCGTGCCATAGAGTTTGCTCAGGGGATAAAAGATTTGGCTGGTGTTGTGGTTATAATGGGTGACGTGATGGGGATATGGGGCAAGGTTAAGATTTCTCCTGTAGTTACTCGTTAGAATTTGATGTTGGGAGAGATGCTGTCTCACATCTTGAGGTTGCCTGTTTGTATCTTGTTCTCACTAGTGCTAGTGAGGAAGTGCTTGTCTCCCAATGTTGTTTTTGGGGCTTCTGTTTTTCCTGGAAAGGATGTTTCTCTACGGGTATCTCCTTGACACGAAATTGTGGTGAAGGTAGTATGAACTGACGGAACTTCCTCCTTTTTTATAGCCTTTGGGAGTTCTATTAGAGATGAGGTGAAAGATGTTTAACAGTGTAATATGGCTCGTTATTGGGCTGGTGTCTGGTGGGGTGATATCATTTTTTGTTAGAAAGATGGTAGTTAACCATAAGACACATGTCACCGAGACAAGAATGGCGCAGTTGCTTTCTGAAACCAGGGATAAGTGCAAAGAGATACTTCTGGCAGCTAAAGAAGAGGCAGTCAGCGTTCGGATTGAAGCGGAGGCTGATTTTAAAGATCGTCGCTCTGAACTGCAGCGCTGGGAGAAGCGTCTTTCTCACAGAGAGGATGGGGTAGATCGTAAGTTTGATAGTGTAGAGAAACGCGAGAAAGACGTTGTCCAGAAGGAAAAAGAAGTTGAGAGCATTAAAGAGCAGGCAAATAAAACATTACAGGAACAGATGCTCCGACTGGAACTTATCAGTGGTATGTCTCACGCAGAAGCCAAAGACCTCTTATTTCAGAAGCTAGAAGCCGAGGTGCGTGAGGAGCATGCTCAGCAATTTCGTGAAATGGAGGCTAGTTTAACAGAGGAAGCTGATGCGAGAGGGCGTGAAATTATATCCTCTGCTATTCAGCGCTGTGCTGGTGATGTGGTGTCGGAATCAACTGTTTCGGTTGTTGCTATCCCTAGTGACGATATGAAGGGGCGCATTATCGGGCGTGAGGGGCGCAATATTCGGGCATTGGAGAGCACCACCGGGGTTGAATTGATTATTGATGATACGCCTGGGGCGGTGACACTCTCTTGTTTTGATCCTGTGCGCCGCGAGATTGCTCGTGTGGCGTTGAGTAAACTTATTCTTGATGGTCGCATTCATCCGGCTCGCATTGAGGAAGTGGTAAAGAAGGCAAAGGGTGATATAGAAGCTACTATCCAGAGTGAAGGTGAGCGGGCGGCATATGAATGTGGTGTTCAAGGACTGCATCCTGAGCTTGTCAAACTGATTGGCAGACTTAAATATCGTCTCAGCTATGGGCAGAATGTTCTCACTCACAGCATTGAAGTATCTCACATCGCTGGTATGATTGCTTCTGAGATAGGGGCTAATGTGAGGATTGCCAAGAAGGCTGGTTTGCTGCACGATATTGGTAAGGCGATGG
This sequence comes from Dehalococcoidia bacterium, assembly GCA_021159955.1. Classification (GTDB taxonomy): domain Bacteria; phylum Chloroflexota; class Dehalococcoidia; order UBA2247; family UBA2247; genus JAGHDJ01. The sequence goes on along the minus strand of JAGHDJ010000115.1, from coordinate 2,819 downwards.
ATTTTGAGATTGAGGGTACGCATGCTGCTATTGGAGCTGATGCAGTTCGGCGCTGGGATAAGGATACCGCAGTGGTAAATGCTGTTGCTGAGCACCATGAAGAAGTTCCTTTGAGTAGTGTTGAAAGTTTTATTGTTGCTGCTGCCGATGCCGTAAGTGGAGCGAGACCCGGTGCCCGTCGCGAGTCTATGGACCATTACCTGAAGCGCCTGGAGGCTCTGGAGAATGTGGCTAATAGTTTCCCTGGTGTAGAGAAGTCGTATGCTATTCAGGCGGGGCGTGAAATTCGGATTATGGTTGAGCCTGAAAAGGTAGATGATTTGGGAGTAGCAAAATTGGCGCGGGGTGTTGCTGCGGAAGTAGAAAAAGAGCTCCAGTATCCAGGTCAGATAAAAGTCATCGTTGTCAGAGAGACTAGAGTAATAGATTACGCCAAGTAGCGTAAGTTTTTTGGTTCTGGTGCTTCTATGGAGATAAATTCCGTGTTTTGGGGTATGTTTTGTGAAGTTGTTGTTGATAGGGGATATCGTTGGCAGTCCTGGTAGAAGGGCGGTAGCTAAATTAGTACCTGCTCTGACGCGGGAATATGCCCTGAATTTGGTTATAGCTAATGGGGAGAATGCTGCAGGTGGACGGGGATTAACTCCCAGAATAGCTGATGAATTGTTCGGTTATGGCATAGATGTGATTACTTCGGGTAATCACATCTGGAACAAGAGGGAGATTATTCCTTATCTTGATAGTCAGTTGCCTGTCTTGCGTCCCTTAAATTATCCGCCCGGTGTTCCCGGTCGCGGATATCTGCAGACAGGTGGAATACTGGTGGTCAATCTTATAGGTCGCACATTTATGGACAACTACGATTGTCCCTTTCGTGCTATGGACAAACTGCTCTCGGAACTTGACCCCTGTCCTCACATCATAGTGGTAGATTTTCATGCAGAGGCGACTTCTGAAAAAAGAGCTATGGGTTTCTATTTGGATGGGCGCGTTAGCGCTGTTGTAGGAACGCACACACATGTGGGAACCGTAGATGCATATCTTTTACCTGAGGGCACCGCTTATGTTACTGATGTAGGTATGGTTGGACCTTCTAATTCTATTATTGGTGATGATATTGATACCATTATGCAGAGGTTTCTTACTCAATTGCCTTTCCGTCTCGCAGTGGGAGATGGGGGTGTGACTCTAAATTCTGTTCTGATAGAGGTAGATGAGGCTACCGGCAATGCCCTGAGCATTGAACGCATTGATAGAGAGGTGCAGCAGCATTGAGTCTGGTTGACCTTCATATACATACTACGATATCTGACGGGAGATTAAGTCCGGGTGAAGTCGTTGCCCTGGCGGCAGAACGAGGCGTTAGAATAATGGCAGTAACGGATCATGATACTGTTGATGGTATTCCCTTTGCTCTGGAGGCGGCAAAGAAGTTCCCCAGCTTGAAAGTTATACCAGGTGTTGAAATAAGCACCGACGTTGCTCGGGGAGAGGTACACGTACTGGGATACTTCGTTGATTGTCGTAATCCCGACTTGCTGAAGTTTCTATTGAAACTGCATAATTCAAGAGAAATTAGAGCACGCAAAATGGTGGCTAAATTAGCTGATATGGGATTTCCCGTTAAGTGGACACACGTTGTTAGTCTGGCGGGAGAGGGCTCGATAGGACGGCCCCATATCGCCCAGGCAATGCTTGAGGAGGGATTGATATCTTCCTTCAGAGAAGCATTTAATAAGTATATTGGACGTGATGGTCCTGCATATGTTGAGCGAGAGAAATTAACCCCGGTGGAAGTAGTGGTATTATTGGATAGCTTGGGGTATTTGCCTGTATTAGCCCATCCCGCTAATATTGATAATCTCGGAACTCTTCTGGAAGAGTTGAAGGATGCAGGGTTAGTGGGCATGGAAGCATATTATGGCGACTATTCTCATCGTGTTGTGCAGGATTTGATTGATGTTGCTGACAGGTATGGGCTTATACCGTGTGGTGGCAGCGATTTTCATGGTCTTGCAGATATTGGCGTTGGTGCCGAACTCGGCAGTGTAGATGTTCCGATAGAGTCTGCGGAGCGTCTCATAGCTCTTGCCGATGAGCGGGTATATACAAAAAAATAGTCTTGTGAGCTGGGTAAGTCAGCAGTCGTTTAAGGTCTTCTATGTTTACACATCTTCATGTCCATACCGAATATAGCCTTCTTGATGGCATGTGCCGCATTCCTTCTTTGCTTGCCAAAGCCAAAGAAATGGGTATGGACAGTCTTGCTATCACTGACCACGGTGTGATGTATGGTGTGATAAAGTTCTATCTTGCTGCTAAGGAGGTGGGGATAAAGCCCATTCTTGGTTGCGAGGTTTATGTTGCACCACGCGGTCGCTTCAAAAAAGAGGTGGAGGATAAAAAATCTTACCACCTTGTATTGCTGGCAAAAAATGAGACTGGATACAGGAATCTGCTGAAATTGGTTAGCAAGGGGCATACTGAAGGATTTTATTATAAACCTAGAGTTGACAGGGAAATTCTTGCTCAATATCATCAGGGACTGGTTGCGCTTTCTGCTTGCATTAAAGGTGAGGTTGCCACTTTAATTGTGGAGCGCCGTATTCGTGAGGCGAGAGAAGCGGCACTGTGGTATAAGGAGACATTCGAGAATTATTACCTGGAAATACAGAGGCATGCTGTTCCTGATCTGGATAGGGTTAACGCCGAACTAATTTCTATGAGTGATAAACTTGATATTCCTCTTGTGGTCACTAACGATGTCCATTACATTGAAAAGAAAGATGCGGAATACCAGGATTTACTCCTTTGTATTC
>JAGHDJ010000054.1 GCA_021159955.1 Dehalococcoidia bacterium | reverse complement strand
GGATAGGGATAATGCCAGGATGGACGGTGATTTTGATGAGAGAAATGAAGCTGTAATGGTATCTCTGGAGCGCATCGTTAAGACGGCTAAGAGGAGAGGTATTACCTGTTCTATATGTGGACAGGCACCATCAGACTACCCTGATCTCACAGAAAAACTGGTGAGTTGGGGTATTACTTCGATTTCGGTCAGCCCCGATATGATAGATAGAGAGAGAACAATTATCGCCAAAGCCGAGAAGAAGTTATCTATTTCACCTGAATAAGTGTGCTGAGTTTAGGCATCAAGGGTGAGTTTTCATGGGGCACCATAGAGTTCGACAGTGTATTGAGGAGAGGGAGGAAGGGCTCTCTCCCTATGCAGTAAAATCTCGATTCTCTCGGGGCAGACGTGTTCCCGAGAGTTGCTCGGTTGTGCGCACATCTTTTCAGAGAGACAGAGACCGCATTGTGCATTCCAAAGCATTCCGTCGCTTGAAGCACAAGACGCAGGTCTTTATCGCTCCTCAGGGTGACCACTATGTTACTCGTTTAACTCATACCCTGGAGGTATCTCAAATTGCTCGTACCATATCTCGGGCGTTGAATTTGAATGAGGATTTAACTGAAGCTGCTGCTCTGGGTCATGACTTGGGGCATACTCCCTTTGGACATATGGGGGAAGCGGTCTTGAATGAGATGTATCCTGGTGGCTTCAGACACAATGAACAGAGCTTGAGAGTTGTAGATTTATTAGAGAATGGCGGACGGGGACTTAATCTGTCATATGAAGTTAGAGAAGGGATACTGAAACATTCTAAGACGGGAGTCGACATTCTTGGTGATGATTGGGCGGCGGTAGATACCCTGGAAGGACAGGTGGTTAAGATAGCTGACATTGTGGCATATATCAATCATGATGTTGATGATGCGATAAGAGCAGGATTTATTACTGGTGAAGATCTCCCGTTTTCTATCACCAGGGTGTTAGGACAGACGCGTTCAGAGAGAATAAATACCCTTGTTTGTGATATTATTGATTCATCATGGTCTGCCACTGGTGACGGAAAAGGGGACCCCGTCATAGGTATGAGTTCTGCAGTGAAGGATGCTGCGGAGGCGCTCAGGGTCTTCCTGTTTGAGCGAGTTTATAGGGCTGCTCCTGTTATGAGGGAGAGCACCAGAGCTGGTGATGTGGTGCGCATCTTATACCGTTACTTTGTTGAACATCCTGATTTACTGCGGTCAGAATATGTGCTTCAGGATGATCCCGTTGAGCGCAGAGTGGTAGATTATATCGCAGGGATGACAGATCAGTATGCCCTGCGTCTCATTCAGCGGATACACCCATCCGAGTGCTGGTCAGCTTCGCAAATGCAGGACTTGAGGTTTTAAGGTGGTTTATCAATGAGTGTTATTGATGAAATAAAAGAGAGAGTGGATATTGTAGAGGTTGTTTCTGAGTATGTGCCCGGGCTCAAGAAGACGGGACGCAATTATAGAGGCTTGTGCCCCTTCCACTCTGAGAAAACTCCGTCATTTTTTGTTTTCCCCGAGCGTCAGAGCTGGCACTGTTTTGGTGCTTGCGGTGCTGGTGGTGATGTATTCTCCTTCATTATGAAGAAAGAGAATGTGGATTTTGGGGAAGCACTGCGCGTTCTGGCAGGTAGGGCTGGTATTACTCTCATTGGGCGGAGAGATAAAGTGGATGATAAGCTGGATGAACTTTATCGGGTAAACGAGATGGCTGCCAAATATTATCACCACCTGCTGCTTGTATCTCCCTCTGCTGAGAAAGCTCGCGCTTATCTCTTGGGGAGAGGTGTTTCGGCTGATACTATTGAGAAGTTTCAGCTGGGGTTCAGTCTCGATAGTTGGGACTCCCTGCGTCAATTATTGGCTTCAAAGGGTTCTCTGGAGCAGGGATTGTCAGCGGGACTGTTAGTGCAGAAGGATGATGGGGGAAGTTATGACCGTTTTCGCAACCACATTGTCTTTCCCATCTGCAATATTCATGGCAAGGTGGCTGGCTTTGGGGCGCGTGTACTTGATGATTCTTTACCCAAGTATCTCAATTCTCCACAGACGAAGATATTTGATAAGAGTAGTATTCTTTATGGCAGTGCTCTCGCTCGAGACTCCATCAGGAGGCAGGGAGTTGTTGTGATAGTTGAGGGTTACATGGATGTAATTATTGCTCATCAGCACGGGTTTGATAATGTAGTTGCTTCAATGGGGACTTCTTTGACTGATAAACAGGTGAAAACTCTCAGGAAGCTGACCAAAAGTTTTACTCTTGCTCTGGATGCTGATGAAGCGGGCAGGATGGCTACCATGAGGGGGTTGGAGTCCGTATGGCATGTTACCGAGGGGGCGGGACGATTAGTTGGCGGACGTGACTCAATGGAGGAGATAAAGATAGTGTCTATGCCATCGGGGAAAGACCCCGATGATGTAATAAAGAATGATCCTGAAGAGTGGCAGAGATTGCTTGACTCGGCTCAGCACTGGGCTGATTTTATATTTGGTATGATTGCTTCTGAAGTAAAAAGTGATGATGTTCAGAGCAAAACTGCAGCTGCTGACCAGATGTTGTCTTTTATTGCGGCGATGCCTGATCCTATCGGGCAAGCGCACTACTTGCAAAAACTTGCTCGTCTGGTAAAGGTTGATGAAAAAACACTGGCTGTCTCTATGAAGAGATTCCGAAGTATATCTCCCAGTCGCCACAAGGGAAAGTCAAACGGACAGTTGGATGTTTCAAGGAAATCCATCCGTGACCCGCGTGAAGACTACTACCTCTCATTGCTATTCCATTACCCCGTTTTGAAGAATGTCGATGAAGATATGTCTACAGAGTATTTCAGGCATACCGAAAACAGGGAACTTTTTATGGCATGGCAAAGGGCTTCTGACATTAAGTCGATGATTGAGAGCCTTGATATATCTCTCCGTGAGCAGTTTAATTATCTGGTGACCAAGAAACTTCCTCCTATGTCTGAGGATGAGAAGGTGCGCGCTTTTACCGATTGCATTCGTCACCTGCGTGAACGATGGTTACGGGATTTGAAGGCGAAGGAAGCCCTTTTGCTTTCCGATACTGACGAGGAGTGTAGCGATGACGGATTGAATGAAACAGAGCAGAGAGGATTGAATCGTAATGTCCAACTGAGAAAACTCTTTGTTCAGGCAAGAGAGAGGCGTTAGAGTAGTATGAGGAGTGTCGGGTAATAATGCTGGAGCGTAATGGTGGGAATGATAAAGTGAATCCTGAGAAAAAAAACTATGAGGGTTCTGATATCCGTGATGATACTGATAACATATGGGATAATGAATCGGATATTGAGTCTAAGGACAAGGAACAGGAAAATGTGTGGCACAAGATGTCTGGGAAAGAAAAGTGGAGCAGTCCGCCTCGGTGTGATGAAGCTCAATTAAATTTTCACACCAAACCCAGATCGGAACCCGCTGAAGATCCGGTTCGCACGTATCTTCACGAAATAGGGAGAGTGCAGCTTCTGACTGCCCGTGACGAAAAAATACTGGCGCGGAAGATGGAAAAGGGGAGACATCTTGTGGAGGTGCTGAATGAAGATATTGAGGCTCAAGGAAAGACTACCTCGTCTTTCGAAATAGCAGTTGCTCTACTGGTGCGTTTGTGCCAGAGATCCTATCTTGTAGAGATTCTTCGAAGTCGCTTTTGTCCCTTGGATAGAACTGTTGGAGAAGCACTCGTTAATCCCAAGCTTCGAAAGCATATCGACGCCGGGATTGTCCCTGAGCTGGTTGCAGAGCTGGCTCAAATAGCGGGCAGAAAAGAAGAGGAGATAGCGAGTGATATGGTGGCACTATCTCTGGATAGCAGTATGCTGCCTCCTGAAGTTATGGATATCATAAAAGATGAACCTTCCTTGCCTGACGGCAATGCCGAAGAATTTTTTGCGGATTCCTTCCCTGCGCTCAGGAAATGCGAGAATAGTCTGGATGACTATTTTGGCGATATTAAGCGTGAGGCGGAGATAGCAGACAGCCATATTACACAGGCCAATCTGCGCCTGGTAGTGAGTGTCGCTAAAAAATATATGGGACGAGGTATGTCCATTCTGGATCTTACTCAAGAGGGGAATATAGGACTCCTTCGTGCTGTTGAGAAATTTGATTATCGCAAGGGTTATAAGTTTAGCACCTATGCCACATGGTGGATTCGGCAGGCGATTACACGCTCTATAGCGGATCAGGCTCGCACCATACGCATTCCGGTTCATATGGTGGAAACTATTAATAAGTTACTCAGGATAAGTCGCCATCTGGTTCAGGAATATGGTCGAGAGCCAACGAGTGGGGAAATTGGTGAAAGGATGGAGATTTCTTCCAATAAAGTGAGGGAGATTACCGGGGTGTCTCAGGAACCCATATCGTTGGAAACTCCCATTGGAGAAGAAGAAGATAGTCGTCTGGGAGATTTTGTTGAAGATCATCGTGCCATGAGTCCTCCTGAAGTAGCGTCGCGGCAGTTGCTTAGAGAGCAAATTGAAGATGTGCTGTCTACGATAACTCCTCGTGAGCGCAGAGTGCTCCAGTTGAGATTTGGTCTTGAAGATGGGAGAGGTCGCACACTGGAGGAGGTGGGGAAGGAGTTCGGTGTTACCAGGGAGAGGATACGGCAGATTGAGGCTAAGGCACTGCGCAAGCTTCGTCATCCCTCTCGCAGTAAGAGATTGAAAGATTATCTGGAGTAGGGGGAGCGCTATGCTCAAGGTATTGGTTATTGTCCTTGCTACAATTGTTGTTCTGGTACTTATTGCTGCCGCTGTCGGCTATCATTTTATCACTCAACCATCAGATATTGCGCAGGAAGTATCGTTGGTAACTGTCAGCGATGAAGCTGTCCGTAGTTTGGATGATAAGGTGAATGAATTTGCTGAGCGGATGGCCGAGGCTCCCGATGGTGAGCGGATGGCATTGGTTCTCACTGATGATGAAATTACCTCTAAATTGGTAGAGGAACTGTCCAGTGCGGATGTTGAATTGCCGCTGGATATGGAAAATCCTCTGATTAGCTTTGTCGATGATAAAATATTTGCTTCGGCTGAAGTTGAGATTTCAGGTTTTCGCACAACATTGGGAATAGAAGCTCGAGTTGAGGTTCAGGGTGATAAACTCAAAGTGGTTATAGATGAGGTTAATCTGGGGAGTTTACCTCTGCCGGGCGTTGTTATAGATAAGATAAAAGAAAACATTATTCCTGAGGATGAGTTGCTGCTTGATTTGGATGATATTGATATACCGATAGATATCAGCAACGTTCGCGTTGAAGATGGGCAATTGCTGTTAGAGGGGATAGCTGGTTAGGTACTGTAGCTTTTATCTGAACATGGATAAGCCGAGCGGTTTTTTGCCCTTCTGTAGTTGTTTCATTATCTTTCTGGCCTGACGGAACTGGTTAAGCAATTGATTGACATCCTGGCGTGTGGTGCCGCTGCCCTGAGCGATGCGTCGCCGCCTGTTTCCATCAATGATATCCGGATTGTGGCGTTCTGCCGGGGTCATAGATAGCACGATGGCTTCTATCTTCTTGATGTGTGTATCGTCTATATTGCCGGGCAGCTTTTTTGCGACTGATGAAAAACCGGGGATCATATCCATTATCTGATTCATTGACCCCATTTTTTTCATACTTTGTAGCTGTTCCAAAAAGTCATCTAGGTCAAAACTGGCATCTGCTACCTTTTTCTGTAATTTCTCAGCTTGTTCCTTGCTGATGGTTTGTTCTGCCTTTTCTATCAGGGTGAGAGTGTCTCCCATTCCCAATATGCGGGAGGCTAGTCGATCCGGATGGAATGGCTCCAGGGCGTTCGCTTTTTCACCGAGGCCGATGAATTTGATGGGCACCCCCGTGACAGATTTGATAGACAGAGCCGCACCGCCTCTGGCATCACCGTCTAACTTGGTAAGGATTAGTCCTGTCAGTCCTACGCGGGCATTGAATTCTTCGGCGACATGTACTGCTTCCTGTCCTGTCATAGCATCAACTACGAGTAATATTTCGGATGGCTGAAACAGTCTCTTTATATTCTCCAGTTCGGTCATCATATCTTGGTCTATCTGAAGGCGGCCTGCAGTGTCTGCTATTATCCAGGTGGCAGCTATCTCCCGTGCTTTATCTATGGAGTGGGCACAGATAGAATCGGGAGTGTTTTCTGGTGGTTCGCTATAAACGGTGACATCTACTTGTTTTCCCAGGGTTATAAGTTGTTTTATTGCGGCTGGACGATGAGTATCGGCAGCTACAAGTAAGGGTTGCTGCCCGATCTTTTTAAAGTGCAGTGCCAGCTTGGCTGCGGTAGTAGTTTTTCCTGAACCCTGGAGTCCCACGAGCATTATCTTTGTTGGTGGGTGTCCTGCTGCCACTAATTTACTTTGTTCACTGCCAAGCAGTGTGGTGAGTTCCTCGTTAACTATCTTGATGACTTGTTGCATTGGGCTGAGATGGCTCAATACGTTGGCAGTTAGTGCTCGGTCTCTCACCCTGGAGGTGAAAGATTTTACCACCTTCAGATTCACATCGGCTTCAAGGAGGGTTAGTCTTACCTGGCGGAGTACGTCGTCGATATCTTTTTCGGTAAGACTCCCTTTGTTGCTGAATTTTTTAAATATTGCCCCTAGTCTCTCTGACAGCAGGTCTAGCATGTTACCTCCCCGATAGTTGCATTTATTCTAGTGCCGAGTGTTGCCGGTGGTCAAGATGTTTTTTGTATAGTATTCTCT
>JAGHDJ010000001.1 GCA_021159955.1 Dehalococcoidia bacterium | reverse complement strand
GTTCTAGGTTCTACGTTTGTCATTGCTTGAATTAGACAAGAGTCTAAAGTCTAGAGCCTAAAGTCGAGAGTCTAGAGTCCACCCACCCCGCCGAGATTGCCACGTCCTTCCCCCGAAGGACTCGCAAAATGACAGTAGCGCGAGGCTTCAGCCTCGCTTAGGGCGACCCTAAAGGGTCGCGCTACATGCTGGCAAATGACAAGGAAGGTCACCCCCCCCCACCAAGATTGCTTCCCCCGATGAATCGGGGTCGCAATGACGTAAAGAGGTATCATTGCAAGAAAAACACCTGAGTTAATAGCGAAGGTATACAATGCCGGCAAGTTCACTCCGTTCCCAAATGTGCACTCGCATTGAACTTCAACTATAATGAGAGCCACAAACCTGAATGAGGAACAAACGAGTCAGACAAACCATTCTCATCCTGCTGCTAATAGTACTTCTTCCTACTCTGGAAGGGAGCGCGGCTTACAGGACCCCTTGCTTTCGCGGAATTTGCCGCCCTTACTCCTTCGGAATAGTCAATTGGAGCGCAGGCAAACTTATCGACAAAGGCATCTGTGAGATTACAAACTGCGATGACTGCTCCGACCTTTCAGAAGAAGAACAGGCAGAGCTGATACGCAAATACCTGTATATGGGAACAGAGAAAGGCTACCTTAACTTCAAACTGATGGAGGCAGCGGATACATATTGGGGTGACAGAAACAGCAACAAGTCAAAATCACTGACATCTCAAGAACAAACCATTGACAGCGAGATGGAAAAGAATGAGAAGTACGTTGAAACTATCATCAGACACCATCTGCAGGCTCTTCTGGAAGAAGAAGGTATTTGCCTCCTGCCGGGACACACCTTCCCTCCTGTCGCCCTTGAATTTGAGGAACTCCCTTACCTTGCCATCATTTCTCCCCGAGATAGGATAGAATTACTGGACACTATGGTGCTCAGTCCCACTCTGACTCTGGAAGAAATATCAGAAATAGAAAGCAGACTGGAAGACCTCGGATTTTCAGCCTTAATTGAGCGGGTAGGAGGCTTCTCCACATATCCCAGCATGATACCACAGACATCCTCCCCACAATTTGCCCTCTCTACTATAGCTCACGAGTGGACACACCATTATCTCTTTTTCCACTCTCTGGGACGCCATTACAACTCAAGCTATGATATGAGAATCATAAATGAAACGGTATGCGACACCGTGGGTGAGGAAATGGGGGCACGCCTTATGGACATCTTCTACGGAGAGGGAAGAGAAAAAGACACGGGGATATCGGCAGGGGACTTCGACCTCTATGAGGAGTTGCATTCCCTCAGACTGGCAGTGGATGAGTATCTGCAGAGAGGCGAATTAGAAAAAGCAGAGCTCGCTATGGAGGAAAAGCGCCAGTTTATCTACCAGAACGGCTATTACATCCGCAAGATAAATCAGGCATATTTTGCTTTTCACGGCAGCTACGGCAGTAGCCCATCATCAACCAGCCCTATAGGAACGCAGATTAAGGAACTGCGCGAGAGGAGTTCTTCTCTGGGAGAATTTCTAAAGCTGGTGGACGGCATATCCAATCCGGAGGACTTTCAAAAACTGCTGGATTCCAGGTGATAATTCCCTGCCCCTCCGACAGCTACTCCGATTGCGACCCACGATTCATCTGAGAGACAACCGCCGCCGCCACTATGGCAGCCACCTTGCTCTTATCACTAAATATCACGCAGAGCTTGTCTTCCAGTGTCTTTTCCCGTTCTATAATCCGCTTCATATCTTCTAGCAGGGTGACCTCTTCGCTGATAAAGTGGGTGCCAAGCTCACCCCCAACGAAGCGGGAATTTTCCATAACCGCTTTATGAAATGGAATGTTGGTCTTTACCCCAACGATAATATACTCATACAGTGCCCGTTTCATCCTGACAATAGCCTCATCCCTGTCTCTACCCCAGACAACTAGTTTGGATATCATCGGGTCGTAAGAGTGCGGAATGGTATATCTGGTATACACGCCACTATCAACACGGACTCCCACACCGCCGGGAGAGCGGTAACCGCGTAGTTTGCCAGGAGAGGGAATAAAATCATTCAGGGGGTCTTCAGCATTGATGCGACATTCTATAGCCCATCCTCTTGATTTGACCTCGTCCTGCCTGAAACTCAAAGGAAGACCCATCGCCACACGTATCTGTTCTTTGACAATATCAATACCCGTTACCATCTCGGTAACTGCATGTTCTACTTGAATTCTGGTATTCATCTCAAGGAAGTAAAATTCACCATCAGAGAAAACAGTTTCTATCGTGCCAGCCCCCCGATAATCCACACAGCGGGCTACATTTATTGCCGTCTCCCCCATTTTTTCACGCAGCTCAGGAGTCAGCACCGGGGATGGAGACTCTTCTATCAACTTCTGATACCGCCTCTGGATAGAACACTCCCTCTCTCCCAGATGAACCACGTTACCATGCGAATCTGCCAGTATCTGTATCTCGATGTGGCGCGGATGCGGTATGTATTTCTCAATATAGATATCGGGTAACCCAAAGGTAGAACTGGCTATCTTCATAGACGAGTCAAGAGCTTCAGTCAACTCTGCCTCACCGTTGACGATAATCATTCCAATACCGCCGCCACCGGCGGCGGGCTTGATTATCACGGGATAGCCAATGTCGCTGATAACATCTCTTGCTGATTCAAAATCAGACACTGGACCATCACTGCCAGGAAGAATGGGGACTCCAGCTTTTACTACCTCACGGCGGGCAGCCAGCTTGTTGCCCATCAAAGCGAGTATATGACTCGATGGGCCGATAAACTTAATTCCTTCCTTTTCGCAGGCATAGGCAAATTTGGGATTCTCCGCCAGAAATCCGTAACCCGGGTGTATGGCATCAACGCTGCTCTTCTTCGCCACATCAATAATCTTATCAATATCAAGATAACTCTGAATTGCAGGGGTGGGACCGATAAAGTATGACTCGTCGGCATACTGGACAAAGAGGGCATTCTTATCCGCCTCAGAATACACTGCAACCGACTTAATACCAAGTTCGCGACAGGCACGCATTATGCGAATGGCAATCTCCCCACGGTTGGCAATCAGAATCTTGCAAAACATCTCTAAGACACCACCATAATGACATCGCCGTTATTCACAATTTCACCCTCATAGGCGAAAATCTCCTTCACCACTCCGCTGTGCGGCGCAAACACCTCATTGCGCATCTTCATAGCCTCAATCATCGCCACGACATCGCCAGCGTTAACCTCATCCCCCCCCTTCACATTTACCGAGAGAATCATCCCCTGCATCGGGGCAACCACCGACCCATCAGGGGTATCCTTCGGTTTACTGCTTTTCTCAACATCTATGGCTTTACCGGATACCGATGATACCTTGACATCAAATACCTCACCGTCCACATCAATACTAAATTCCCGCGGAAAATCAATCTGCGCACTGGCAGAGCTATCGACCGCAGCAAGGCTCGGGATTACCTCCTCTTTCAGTTCACCACGCAGGAATTTTACCGCCACCTGCGGGTAGAGAGCATAGGTAATCAGGTCTTCTTCTTTATGAATAATCCCCATCTTATCCCCATCTTCACGCAGTTTTTCCAAACTCGGCTCAATGAGTTCGCCGGGGCGAACCGTAATGGGCTTCTCGTCACCTACTACCATTCTTTTCAACTCTTCATCTATCTCGCCGGGAGGCCTGCCATAGAGACCAAGTAGATAATTCTTTACCTCCTGAGTAGTCCTCTTATAGCGCTCACCAGAGAGAACATTCAGCACGGACTGTATGCCAACTACCTGACTGGTGGGAGTTACCAGGGGAGGATAACCCATTTCAGCTCTAACGCGGGGAACCTCCGCCAACACCTCGCCAAACTTATCCATCTGATTCTGCTCCCGCAACTGGCTCACCAGGTTGGATAACATCCCTCCGGGTATCTGATGCAGCAACACGTTGATATTGGGCCTGGTAGTCTCAGCACTAAACAGAGGGCGATACTTTGCGCTCAAGACGGCAAAGTATTCGCCTATCCTGTGCAGCAACTCCAGGTCCAACCCGGTATCGTATGGCGTATTCTTAAACGCCGCCACCACACTTTCCGTAGGCGGCTGTGAGGTTCCCCAGCCAAAGGCAGAGAACGCCGTGTCCAGAATGTCCGCTCCTGCCGTAACCGCCGCATAATAGCTCATCGGCGCCATGCCGCTGGTGCAGTGGGAGTGAATATCAACAGGTATTTTCACCCGCTCTTTTATCGCAGTTACGAGCTCAACGACATCCCTCGGAGCAATCAGACCCGCCATATCTTTTATACAGATGGAGTCGCACCCCAACCCCTCCAGTTCGGATGCCATATCGGCAAAACTGGCAACGGTATGTACCGGGCTGATAGTATAACAAATAGCCCCCTGAACGTGAGCACCATAATCTTTAGATACCTTTATCGCCAGCTCCATATTGCGTACATCGTTCAGGGCGTCAAATATACGGAAGACATCTATTCCATTCTTCACCGCAAGGCGGATAAATTCGCGTACCACATCATCGCCGTAGTGACGATATCCCACTACATTCTGCCCTCTGAGCAGCATCTGCAAACGCGTGTTCTTCACCTTCTTGCGCAAAGCTATCAGCCTGTCCCAAGGATCCTCGTTAAGAAACCTGATGCAAGAATCAAAGGTTGCGCCACCCCACACCTCCAGCGAGAAAAATCCCACCTTATCCAGATCCTCTGCAATGGGAAGCATATCACGAGTGCGCATGCGGGTAGCGATAAGCGACTGGTGCGCATCCCTCACAGTAGTATCAGTTATTAAAACAGTCATATTCTAAATCCTATCAATGCTATTTATTTTCGCCAACAGTAAAAGAGTTTTCTGGCGAACGCAGGAGAATTAATTCACAGGGAATTGCTCCGTCTCTTTCTTAATATCCCGATATATCATCATCAACTCTTTATCAAAGAGGACACGCTTACGCTTCACCGCCAGCTTGCGGGCACGGGCAAGTATCTCTTTTGAAACAGATTTATCCATCTCAATCCCATACTCCTGCTGAAACTTGAACTCTATGGAGTGTGACCCACTGTGTTTGCCAACCCACAGCTGTCGCTCTCCGCCAACTACCTCAGGGGGAAACGCCTCATAAGTGCTGGGGTTCTTTATCACGCCGGCGGCGTGTATGCCGGATTCATGAGTAAAGATATTGTCCCCGACGATGGGGATATTCACCTCCAGACTTCTTCCCGCCGCCTTAGCCACATATTCTGCCAGGGGACGAAATGAGCCAACATCTACGCCAACATCAATGTTCTCAATATACTTCAAAGCCATAACAACCTCAGCAAGAGAGGCATTACCAGCCCTTTCCCCCAGCCCATTTACCGTAGTATTGACATAGGTCGCTCCCGCCCTGACTCCCGCCAGAGCATTGGCAGTTGCCATACCAAAATCATTGTGAGTATGCATTTCAACGGTAATACCCGTTACCTGAACAACATGCCGCGTCAAATCATATATGCGAAACGGATCCAGCACTCCAACGGTATCGCATATACGCAGGCGATCAGCCCCTGCATCCTGTGCAGCCCTGGCAAACTTCATCAAAAAATAGAGGTCGGAGCGAGTAGCATCCTCTGCATTAACCGAGACATACAAACCCTTATTCTTGGCATAATGAGTAGCTTCCTGAATAGTATCCAGCACCCATTCCCTGGTCTTCTCCAGCTTATGCTTTATATGTATATCAGAAGTGGAAACACTCAGTGCAACCGCATTGACACCACATTCCAGCGAAGCATCAATATCGGAAAGAACGGGGCGGTTCCACGTCATAATACTGGCATTTAAACCCAGGTCCACGATGGCTTTGATAGCGTCCTTTTCATCTCCGCCCATAGTCGGAATGCCAACTTCCAGCTGGTGCACCCCGATTTCATCAAGCATTTTGGCAATTTGAACCTTCTCCGCATTGGAAAAAACCACTCCCGCCGTTTGCTCTCCATCCCTCAGGGTAGTATCATCAATATATACTGACATTTTTCTTATCTTCCTTTCACAGTCAAAATAATCATAAACAACTTACATAGTATATCATCTTAGAGCATACGCTTGAAAGACTAGCAAACTCCCATTATAATCTACGAGGTCTGCTATAACAAACTATTTTCACCTATTAAGAGAAGCGGTCTGGTCATATCCCTCCGCAACGAAAGGACTCAAAATATATGGACATTACCTGGTTTGGTCTTTCCTGCTTTCTTCTTCGCAGCGGAGATACGAGGCTGCTCACCGACCCTTTCAATGAAAGTCTGGGATATCCTTCCATTAAGATAAGACAAGCGATAAACGTCGTCACAATGAGTAACCAAACATCAGTCAACAGCTACTCCAAGGCGATAAAGAAGGATAATCCAAACGTGGTAGATGCCCCTGGAGAGTATGAAATCAAGGGGGTATTCATTGAAGGGATACATACATTTCACAATGACGAACAGGGCAACAGATTAGGAACGAATACAATCTACACCATAGAGATGGACGGTCTGATGCTGTGTCATCTTGGTATCCTGAAGCATCCTCTCTCATCACAACAGGTGCAGATGCTGAATCACGTGGAAATTTTAATGCTGCCTGTAGGAGGAGTTTCTACCATAAACGCCGAAACGGCAGCCCAAATAGTGCGACAGATTGAGCCAAGACTCGTAATTCCAATGCACTTTCAAGATGATATAACACCAGAGTTGGAGCCAGTTGACCATTTCCTCCAGGAGATGGGGGTAAAAGATATCACACCTCAACCAAAACTCACCATCAGCAAAACCAAGATGCCCGATGAACCCCAGGTAGTACTGCTGGAGCGCCACTCCTGACCCCA
Source organism: Dehalococcoidia bacterium (assembly GCA_021159955.1). Lineage (GTDB taxonomy): Bacteria > Chloroflexota > Dehalococcoidia > UBA2247 > UBA2247 > JAGHDJ01. Next base: position 740 of record JAGHDJ010000001.1, on the reverse strand, counting down.
GTCAAACAGAGATAAATTTTTCAACAGGCAATCTGTTAGGAGTAGAGACTCTGAACATTAACAGGGAGGATTTAAAGGAATGAACCACAGGGCAGGATGCATTTTCTGCAAGATTGCCGACGGCAAAGCTCCGTCAGAAATTGTCTATCAGGACGATACCATCGTCGCATTTAGAGATATCAACCCCGGCGCTCCAGTTCACGTAATTATCATCCCCCGAATACACATCTCCTCACTGACCGAGGTCACCACCAAACACAGGGAGTTAATGGGACACCTCATTGAGGTGGCTAATGAGATAGCCAAAGCCGAAGGAATCGCAGAACGCGGCTATCGGCTAATAGCAAATTGCGGGCAGGACGGCAGACAGGTAGTTCCCCACATCCACTTTCACCTTCTGGGCGGGCAGCAGCTCCCCAACAAATTGGACTAAGTCAGCCACTTTCGCCCTCTTTGACTGCGGTAAGTTATCTGGAATTGTTCGGGGTTACGAGTTCTAGGTTACGAGTTCTACGTTCGGGGTTACGGGTTCTGGGTTCTACGTTTGTCACTGCTTGAGTTAGTCTAGAGTCTAGAGTCCACCCACCCCACCGAGATTGCCGCGTCATCCTTCCAAAAAAGGACTCCTCGCAAAGACACCCCCCTTTTTGTCATTGCGAGCGCCAGCGAAGCAATCTTGGGGGACTAGCGGGGAGGGGAAGAGGTGACCTTGTTTCGCTTACAATGACAATGAGAGTAAG
>JAGHDJ010000120.1 GCA_021159955.1 Dehalococcoidia bacterium | reverse complement strand
CGTATAATATTAGATAAAATTGTATAATATTAGTTAAAAGCGTGAGTTTAAATGAGTGATTTAATGACGGTTAGAGAGGCAGCGGATTATCTTAAGTTTAATAAGATGACCATTTACCGTCTGGCTCAGCAGCACAAAATACCAGCATCTAAAATTGGTGGGGCATGGCGTTTTAGCAAGAGCACACTGGATGACTGGTTGCGGACACAATCTTTAGTAGACAGTGGGGTGGTACTGGTGGTTGACGATGATGCTCTGGTTCGGGAAGTGATTAAGGATGTGGTATTGAGTCAGGGGTATAAGGTTGTTATGGCCGGAACAGGAGAGGAGGCGCTGGAGAAGATGAAGGAGCGTCAGTTTGGCCTCATCTTCCTCGATTTGGGACTGCCTGGTATGAGCGGTGTTGAAGTCTTCCGTGCAGTGAAGGAGAGGGATAAAGATGCAGTGGTAGTGGTAGTCACTGGTTATGCCGATACCCCCATTGCTATAGAAGCTCTGTCGATGGGACCGATGATTCTCATTCGAAAACCGTTTAAGGTTGATGATGTAGTTAACATACTAGATATTGTGATGAAGTCCAAGCGCTGAAATAGGGTGTCGTTGAGGTAAGATGATGTCTTACCTCATTAGATATAAATAATTTCAAGGAAGGGAGAATATATATGAGAAAGGTAAAAATATTAGGGGTAATTATATCTGTTTTACTGGTGGTTAGCCTTGTGTTGCCAGTGGTAGCATATGCTGGGGATTCTCATTCTAAGCATCCCAAAGTTCGTGCTACTAAGGTGGAGATAGTAAAAAAGGTGACACTTAAGGATTTAAGTTCGCTCGACAAGCAGTTGGTTGGAGAAGCATATCCGGATGGAGTGCAGGCGGGCAAGTGGGGGTCCTCGGCTACCGGCAGGATAGGGAAGAGGGTAACTGGAGAGCGCTATGCCATTGTCATTGGTATCGCCGATTATGCTGATGATAATTATGACCTTAAATATTGTGACGCTGATGCCGATGAGATGCGCAGCACACTTGAGGATTGTTATGGTTTTAATTTCGCTAACATCAGAATGCTGCTCAATGGGGCTGCCACGCGCGATGCTGTTTTGAACACCATCGCTGAAATAAAAGGTCTTGAGCAGAGAAAAGATGAAGTAGTTTTCTTCTTCAGCGGGCACGGAGTTACCGGTATTGCCGATGATGGCGACTGGGAGCTTTTTGATGAGGCGATATTAACTCATGATATGGATTATATCTGGGATGGTGAACTGAAGGATGCATTCCGCGGTTTTGATACCAGCAGGATTACCTTCGTATTTGATTGCTGCAAATCTGGTGGGATGAATGATCTTGATAAATTCGGCAGGGTTATCTGCATGGCTACTACCGAACTGGGCTTTTCGTTCGAGCTTGATTGCCTGGGACATGGGATATTTACCTATTATATGGTGCAGCAGGGGATGCATGCAGGGCAAGCTGACCTGCACTGGGCAGATGGAGTGGTAACTGTTGAGGAAGCTTTTGACTATGCCAGGTCCCATGCGTGGTTCCAGTTGCCCCAGATTGAGGATTCTTTCCGCTGGGATTTGCTTCTTTAGTTTCGGATGTGTGGAGTAGTAGACGTGAGTTTTAGTGAGAAGCTGGTAGGGTTTTATTTCGACAGGGTTTATAACCCTGTGTATGATCTGACCACCGCTCGGTTTAGTGCTTACCGCAGGCTTCAGAACAGAAGCGCAGGTAAGTTTGAGTTTAAAGATAGAGATAGGTTGTTATGTGTTGGAATTGGTACTGGGAGTGAGATTCCTTATATCCTGAGCAGAAACGGGGACGTTGATATTGTAGGCGTGGATATGTCCGGGAGGGCATTGAAGAGAGCTTATCAAAAGGGGCTGGAGATGGGTAGGGAGGTTGAGCTTTTCAATATGGATGCTCGGAATCTCGAATTTCCTGAGGAAAGTTTCGATAAGGTGCTGTGCCTCCACGTTATGGATTTCATAGAGGATGATGAAGTGGCCACGGGGGGAATTCTGCGGGTTTTAAAAAAGGGTGGACAATTCGTAATAACCTATCCTATGAATAGAGAAGGGGTGAAGCTGGGGGCAAATATGCTCAAGGATGGATTTCACTACAATATGGCTTCCGGTAAATATAGAAGGGCGTTTGTGGAATTATTGGCTCAGGTTGGGGTAGGTATCGTTTATTTCCCACTGCTCTTTCGGAAGAAGCAGAGATTCTATTCCAAGAAAGATTTAGATAATATGTTTGCCAAGTTGTCACTGATGGACTTTCAGGTAGAAGAGGACAATGTATATCTGGATTTTATAGTTTACGGCAGAAAATAAACAATGGAAGGGGTACATTGAGATGCTTCCTGAGGACAAGTATTTTAAGACGCTAAGTGAGGAGGAGTTGTGGCAGAGGTATTGTGGTTTCCTGGATTTATCCATTGATGAGTTTATGGAGATTCAGCAACGGCTGTTGATGGAGCAGATAGAGCTGGTGGCGGATAGCTTTCTAGGTAAAAAGATTATGAACGGTAATAAGCCCCAGAGCGTGGAGGAGTTCCGCCTCACAGTGCCCATCACCTCCTATCAGGATTATGAGCCCTATCTCAGCGAGCAGCGTGAGGATGTCCTGGCGGAGAAGCCGTTATTTTGGTGTCATTCCGCGGGGAGG
>JAGHDJ010000056.1 GCA_021159955.1 Dehalococcoidia bacterium | reverse complement strand
TTCTAGAACTTGAGCCACTTTTCGGGCGTCCTCTATTTCTTCTGCTTCTCCCGGTCCGTAGCAGGCGTGATGTTCTCCGTTTTTGGGTGCGTCATCCTCACCCCATATTTTCATGGTTATCCCGGTTGCTTCGTGCCCTGCTCGCTTAAGCATAGCGGCGGCGATGGATGAGTCCACCCCGCCGCTCATTGCCACTATTACCTTTGCCATGTTCTTTTTACCCGTTCCTTGTGGAGGAGTTTTGTCTGGATAGTATCTACCCTGACAAGATTATTTTTCCCAGAGGCTTTCCTTATGGTGTTGTATTCATTTCATATACAGATGGGTTGTCCCATACATGAGGAAGGGTGTCCCAACCCGAATTACAGGACTCCGATGAATTGGTTCTTCCCTACAAGTGGGAATCTTTAGAGCACGTGAATATAAAACTATCACAATCTAAGCGGCTTGGATTATGGGGAGCAGGTCAGTCTTGTAGCGGATAGCTCATAGGGCCAGGCAGCAATGCTTCCATCCATAAATTTGACATTGTTAAACCCTGCACCCTTGAGTATCCGCTGTGCTTGATAAGCACGCACGCTTGTCTGGCAGTAAGTGACTATCTCTGCATCTTTAGGAAGTGTGTTGAGCTTCGCCCGAAGCTCTCTTAGGGGTATCAGTTTGGTCTGCGGTGCTTCTATACGACAGATATCCCATTCGCCGGGTGAGCGTACATCTAGTAGAATAAAGTCCTCTTCGCTGTCTATTTTATCTTCGACTGCCATTGGAGTCAATGCTCTAGCAAGCCTCGAGCGCTTGTTGCGAATAACATTGGCTGCGTTGTGTAACGGATCCATAGCGTTATTATATGGTGGAGCATAAGTCAGGTCGAAATTAGCCAGATCGTCAATGGTAGCGCCGAATGTGAGAGCTGTGGCAAGCACATCAATCCGTTTTGCCGTTTCGCCTGGTCCTGCTACCTGCCCACCCAGTAGCACGCCGTTGGTTTTTGAGGCAACCAGCTTGACTAAAATCTCTTTGCCATCAGGATAATAGGTAGCATGTTCATATCCCGGGACAAGACAAGTTACTATATCATGGCTGGCTTCTTGTGCCTGTAGTTCACTAAGTCCTACTCTTGCCACATTGTAATCAAAGACTTTAGCGATAACGGTACCTAACACGCCGGGGAATGTTTCACACCCGCCAGTCACATTGGTTCCGATCACCCTCCCCTGTTTATTAGCAGTAGATCCCATTGGGGCGAGCAACTTCCGCTGGGTAATCCGATTGACATTTTCCACACAGTCTCCACCGGCGTAAATGGCAGGGTCGCTTGTTTGGAGATACTGATTGACGGCGATTCCCCCTGTAGAGCCGATGGCTAGTCCTGAATCCTGGGCTAATCTGGTATTTGGCTTGGCCCCGAGTGCTAGTAGTACCAGATCAGTATCCAGTTCAATATCTCTGGTGATAACCTTACGTACCCATTCATTATTGTTGCCCTCAAATCCAATGACTCGCTGCCCCAGCAGTAGATTTACCCCTTTATCCTGTAAATGTTTCCCAACATAAGTAGCGACCTCGAAATCTAGGAGTGTCGGCAGCACCCAGTCTAGAGCCTCAGCTATAGTGACCTCAACCTCCTGGTTGACAAAGGCTTCAGCCATTTCCAGACCGATCAAACCGGCACCAATAATAGTTAGCTTATTAATATCGCGTGATGAGACCACATTTCGAATTGTATCTGCATCCTCAATTTTGGTTAGGGTAAAGATGCCCTTGAGTTGTTTCTCACTGAACGCTGGTCTTACCGGCATACTGCCTGTTGCCAGCACGAGCCTGTCGTATTCAATAGTTGAGGTCAGATTCGTTTCTAGGTTAAGTAGTTTAACCTTATGGGCTTGGCGGTCAATGGCTAGAGCTTTAGTGCGGGTTAATGTCTCTATATCCATTACATCTTGGAAAAATTCGCGCTCTCGCGTCAGCAAATCGCTGCGTTTGTCAATTACTCCCGAAACGTAATAGGGAAGGCCACAGGTTGCTACCGATAAATTCTTTCCTTGTTCCACGATGGTTATCCTAGCTTTGGGATCGCATCGCCGTGCTCTGGCTGCAGACTTTGGTCCGCAGGCATTACCTCCAAGGATAACTATGTTGTTAGACTTCGCCACATTTAACCTCCAAGAAGCCAATATAATCAGGGATAGTTATACTAAAACTGACTATGGCTCAAGCTTTTCCATAGAGTCTGTTGTTGGTAGTTATCTTAATCAGGTTGTATTTGTTGATACGATTCATCTATGGAGAGCTTTATGTTTTTTCTCCGCTGTCGGATTTATTCTTGCATGTCTTTGCGGAGTTGTCATTTTCAGCCTCATCTGTAATTTTGCGGAGATTTGTGTTGGAGCAGGAGCAACAGCTCCCACAGCCTATGTTCCAATCGAATAGCTCCTTTATAATTTTTCTCAAACTTCCCTGCTTTTCCTTGTTTTTCTCTTTGTCTGCCACGACAATTATTCCTCCTTAGTTATTTGGTTTTCGTTTCATCACAGTCTATCTTGCCCTCTTAGTTTTTTATTTGTTCATCATTCGCTCCTGCAGCCACACCGCTTGGGAGCCTGTTTTGATGGCTTTTCCCACTATGTCAGTTACGTATCAAGGGAGGTGGAATAGGTTCACCAGTTTTACAGGGATTATGCTATAACCTGCCCTTTTGAGGTAACTGGTAACTCTCCAGTTCGCTTTGTTTGTGTTAAAAAGATATTCCTGCCGCAGCGATAAATTTACTGTCTCTCAGTATTTCTTGTCCAATACTCATTTGATTGCCTCATCGGAGCCGAATTTCTTCAGCGCGATATAGAAGGCATTCCAGAAGGGGTCTACTATGGGATGTTCCAGCCTGGTTTCTTTCCCCTCCGATACCAGAATCATTTCCCCTTCTGTTTCTGTTAATTCTCCGACTATGGATGAAGGAATGCCCTTCTGTGATAGGACTTTTACCACCTCTTCCGCTTTGTGTTCCCTGCAGGTGGCGATAAGGGTTCCTTCGCTGATAGAGGCGTAGGGATCCAGTTTGAAATAATGGCATATCTCTTCTACGCAGTCACCAAATATAATCTTATCTTTTTCTACACGTACTCCTAGATTGGCTGCCTGGGCAATTTCATAGAGTCCGCCCCATACGCCGCATTCGGTGGCGTCATGCATTGCAGTGATTCCGTTTTCTCTTATGCCTACACTCACTGCGGTTATGGCATCTTCTACCACTGACATCTTGTAGAATAACTTTTGTGCTCTCTGACTAAAATCGGCACCGAATTCTTTTTCCATAAGCTGTGGGAACATAGTGGCAAAGATACCAGTAGCTTCGATGGCGGGTCCCTTGGTGACGATTATTTTATCCCCTGCTCTCGCCAGTTTTGGAGTTATGTACTCATCCTTTTCTCCTTCGCCGAGCATAGTGGCCCCGCCCACCATAGGGTAGTGGCAGTTCTCATATCTGGCAGTATGACCGCAGATGACAGATATGCCCAACCTCTCGCATTCCTGATGCATCGTGTTCCACATTATCTCTAACTGGGATTTTGTTATCTCCATGGGGAGATTGAGGTCTATGGAGAGGAATTTGGGTTTTAGCCCGCTGGTTACGGAATCTGAGGCGATGATATGAATGGCGAACCAGGCCGCTCTCTCCCAACCATATTCCGGGACGATGAATACCGGGTCGGTTGTTACTGATACTGCCCTATTCCCAATTACCACTATTGCCACGTCCACTCCGTGCTGTGGCCCCTCTATTATGCTGGGGTTTTGGGCACCCAGGTGAGGGAATATCAGTTCGTTAAAGACTTCGGGGGAAATTTTGCCGATTTCAGGCAGTTCCGACGTGCTCATCATTAGTCCTCTTTTTTAGATTTGTTCAGATAATCGTTAATAGCGGATCTTAGGGCTTCTTCAGCTAGCACAGAGCAGTGCATTTTGACAGGTGGTAGTCCTCCCAGTGCTTCAGCTACTGCTTGATTGGAAATTTTTAGCGCCTCCTCCACGGTTTCCCCCTTTACCATTTCTGTTACCATGGAACTGGTTGCGATGGCAGCTCCGCAGCCAAAGGTCTTGAATTTTGCTTCGGTGATGATATTATCTTTCACTCTGATGTAGAGTTCCATAATGTCGCCGCACATCGGGTTTCCCACGTGTCCGATACCGTCGGGGTTTTCCATTTCTCCCACATTGTGAGGGTTTTCGAAATGCTCCATTACTTTCTCACTATATTGGTGCCAGATGTTAGGCATTTGTTTTCTCCTGCATACTGCTCTTAGTGAGAGGAGACATAGCCCTCAGCCTAGCTATGATTTGAGGTAATACTTCAAGGACCCGCCCGATGTCTTCTTCGGTAGTTTCTCTCCCGAGGGAGAGTCTTAGTGAACTATGAGCTTGATCCGGCTGGAGTCCAATTGCCGTTAAAATATGAGAGGGCTTCAGGTTGGAGGAACTGCAGGCAGAACCGGTAGATATGGCGATACCCTCCAGGTCAAGACTGAGAAGCATAGCTTCTCCTTCTACGAAGTCTACGCGTATGTTGGCATTGTTCGGCAATCTCTTTGTGGGGTGACCATTCAGGTAGATGTGTTCAACCTGTTTTTGCAACCCATTTATGAGTTTGTTGCGCAGGGAGGTCAGGTGTTTACTCTCGTGCTGTAGTTCCTTCTGTGCTAGCTCTGCCGCCTTGCCAAAGCCCACGATGGCAGGGGTATTGTGAGTGCCTGCCCTGCGTCTATTTTCCTGTTCTCCTCCGTGTAGTAGAGAGGTTATCTTTGTTCCTTTCCTGACATACAGAGCTCCCACGCCTTTGGGTCCATACAATTTATGGGCTGATGTGGAGAGTAAATCCGCTCTGATCTCGTTTACATCTACGGGAATATGTCCCACCGTCTGCACGGCATCTGTGTGGAAGAGGATGTCTGCTTCTCTGGCAAGCTTGCCTATCTCTGCTATCGGCTGTATCGTTCCAACTTCGTTGTTGGCGTGCATTATTGAAATAAGTATCGTTTTGTCTGTGATAGCCTTTTTGACATCTTCTGGATTAATCAATCCGTATTTATCTACGGGGACGCAGGTTATTCTGAAGCCCTGTTCTTTCAGGAAGTCGCAAGTTTCCATTACTGCATGGTGTTCTATGGAGGAGGTGATGATGTGATTCCCCCTGTCTTTGCTGGTATATGCGATGCCTTTCAAGGCAAGGTTGTCTGCCTCCGTTCCACCGCTGGTGAAGATGATTTCCTCCGATCGGGCATTTATAAGGGCAGCGACTTTCTTTCTGGCGATCTCTATTGCCTCTCTGGTTTCCTGCCCGTAAGAGTGAATACTCGAGGAATTGCCAAAAGCATTGGAATAATAAGACTGCATTGCCTTTACGACTTCGGGGTGTGCAGGTGTAGTGGCGGCATAATCAAGATATATTCTTTTCATCTTACGTGCATACTTCCTCATTTTTCGTGTAGTAGGGTGGGTGTTTCACGATGTTTAATTATTCTCTACTTACTCACGGCGAGCATTTTATCTACGCTGGCTTTTGCCCTGAGTCGGATATCTTCAGGGACTTTTATTTCAGGAGACAGAGTCTCCAGCGCTCTGGCAACTTTCTCCAACGTGGTTAATTTCATATCCGGGCAGATTGTGCCCTTGTAGGCTGGAATAAAGGTCTTTCCAGGGTTTTCTTTCTTCAGCCGATGTATTATGCCAATCTCGGTTCCCACAACTATCTCTCTGGCATCACTTTTCTGAGCGTATCGGCACATGCCGCTGGTGCTCAACGTTTCATCGGTAAGGGCGATAATATTATGGCGGCACTCGGGATGAACGATTACCTTGGCTTGGGGATGTTGCTGTTTTAATTGAATGATGTGATCTGGTTGTATCAGCATATGTGAGGGGCAAAAACCAGGCCAGAGCACAATATTCTTGTTGGTTTGGGTGGAAGCATAGTGTCCCAGGTGTTGATCGGGGACGAATAATATTTCCTCTGCATCAAGACTTGCTATAACCTCTACTGCGTTAGCTGATGTGCAGCAGACGTCGGATTCTGCCTTGACCTCGGCGGTGGAATTAACGTAGCAAACGACTGAGGCGTTTGGCATTTCGGACTTCTTTTGTCTCAACCTTTCAGCGGTAGCCATATCTGCCATCGGGCATCCTGCGTTTATGTCAGGGAGCAGAACAGTTTTGTTGGGGCACAGGATGGAGGCGGTTTCTGCCATAAAAAGAACTCCGCAGAAGACTATGACATCGGCGTCGGTTTGAGCTGCAATGCGGCTTAAACCCAGCGAATCACCTATGAAGTCACCTATATCCTGAATCTCTCCCGGCTGGTAGTTGTGCACCAGTATGACGGCATTCCGCTCCTCTTTTAGTTTGCTGATTTTGTCTATCAGGGTGACTCTGTTATTCTTATCCGCCGTTGTTCTGAGACTCATGTTTCTTCTCCATCACCGAATTCTTTCTCAATTCGTTCCCTGTCCTTGTCCTGTCCCTCAGAAATCTCCATGTCGCATTTTCGCTCTAATTGGCGTAGGCGTTCTTCCAACTTACTGTTTCTGTCCAATACCAGCTTTATGGCTTCTGCTACCGGGTCTGGAAGTTTGCCGTGTTCCAAGTCTGTTATGTGACTATTCCTTTCTTCCACCACCCTGCCGGGAATTCCGACTACCGTACTCCCCTGAGGAACTGATTTTATTACCACAGAGCCGGAACCTGTCTTGCAGCCGTCCCCGAGGGTTATATTTCCCAGTGCTATTGAGCCGGTTCCCATCACTACCCCGTTTCCCAGCGGGGGATGGCGCTTCCCTTTCTTCAGCGATGTCCCTCCTAGCACGACTCCCTGATAGAGCAGGACGTTATCGCCTATTTCTGTGGTTTCTCCGATAACTACTCCTGCGCCATGGTCTATGAAGACTCGCCTGCCTACCTTGGCTCCCGGGTGGAGTTCAATTCCGGTCAAGAAACGGGTGATATGGGCTAGCAGTCGCGCCAGCAGGCGGAGTTTATGTTGCCAGAAGAAGTGTTCCATGCGGTGAAGCCAAATGGCGTGCAGTCCCGGGTAGCAGAAGATGACCTCCATCGTGCTTCTTGCCGCAGGGTTCTCTCGAAACACTGTCTTGATATCTTCCCTCAAGGTGTTGAGCAAAATAATGTCCTTAATCTCTCGTTTACTGGCTGTGTTTGTTGGATAGCCACGAGGAGAGGTTGCGTTCGCCGCTGTCTGGGAGAATTGCTACGACGAGTTTTCCTGAGTTTTCCTGTCTTCTGGCTATCTTCAGTGTTACCCAGACTGCTGCCCCGGAGGATATACCAGCCAGTATACCCTCTTCTTTTGCCAGTCTTCGGGCTGTCAATTCTGCATCTTCGTCTGATACTTTTATAATCTCATCTATCAGCTCTTCTCTCATAATATCAGGAATGAAGCCGGCTCCGATACCATGGATTTTGTGATGACCTGGTTTGCCACCTGAAAGAACTGGCGAGTTAGCTGGCTCCACCGCAATTGTTTTGAAGTTGTCCTTTCTCTTTTTGAAGACCTCGGATATACCTGTAATAGTCCCTCCCGTTCCCACTCCGGCAACTAAAATGTCAACCTTACCGTCGGTGTCCCTCCATATTTCCTCGGCGGTGGTCAGGCGATGTATCTCTGGGTTTGCAGGGTTCTTAAACTGCTGAGTCATATAGTAGTTGGGGTTTTCCGCTACCAGTTGCTCTGCTTTCTTTACTGCTCCGGGCATCCCTTCTGCCCCTGGAGTTAAGATTACCTCGGCTCCGAGGATGCTCAGCAAATGCCTTCTCTCCAGTGACATTGCATCGGGCATGGTGAGAATCAATTTGTATCCCCTGCTTGCACACACAAATGCCAGGGCGATGCCTGTGTTGCCGCTGGTTGATTCTACTATCACCGTGTTTTTCTTAATGAGACCCTTTTCCTCGGCATCCAGAATCAGAGCCACTCCCAGACGATCTTTTATGCTTCCCAGGGGATTGAAGGATTCTAATTTTACCACCACTTCTGCTTTGGTTCCTTCGCTGAGACGGTTTAGTCTCACCATAGGAGTGTTTCCGATTAGCTCAATGGCGGTTTGAGCTATGTCCCTCTTAATCCTTGATAAGTGTATGCTCTTGTAATGGAATTTCTCCACCTTCGGTTTTCTGTTAAACATCTTTTGTCATTCTCCGTGGATTTCTATTATACTCCAATTTCATTAGCCATAGTTATCTGTTAGTGTTGGCTTTTGGGGAGCACTTTGCCTTTATTTTAGATGTGATACATCTCTGCGCTGTGGTGTTCCTTCTCATTCTGCGTTTTAACCAGGTCCTGCAATGTCCATGATTCCAGTACGCTGGTTATTGCCCTGTCCACATCTTCCCAGAGATTGCGGGCGGCACAGGTACTTGACCGGGAACATACACAGGGATTATTAACGCAATCTGAGGGGGAGAGCGAGCCTTCCAGAAGTCGAATAATGCTGCTGATTTTGATGTCTTGAGGGGATTCCATTAGAGAGATGCCCCCACGCGGACCGCGAGTGCTTCTTATTATTCCCGCCGAAGTCAGCGGGGTTATCAGTCGCTCCAGATACGAGAGTGAAAGATTCTGCCTACGGGCTATGTCCTTCAAAGGTATAGGGTTGTCTCCTTGATGTTGTGCCAGGTCTAAAAGAATCCTGGTGCCATAGCGACCTCTGGTAGAGAGTTTCACTTGCTTATCGCCTTTCCCGACTAAAGCAGTCAACAAAGCGGACATTAGCATAGATAGGGTGGAGTGTCAAGGAGAGATAGTATTTGCGTGGCAGTTGTGTCAGGATGGTTCGGCTATGGCATTCTCGATGAGTTCTATGCGGGATATCTCTCCCCCTGGTGATACCTCTATCGCTAAAACGTCAATGCGCCAGGAGCGTGGTAATTTACTGAGTGTTTGAATGTAACTCTGCACCAGTTTGCCCAGTTTGTGTTTCTTGGCAGAGGTTATAGACTCTTCAGGTGTGCCGAACTCGGCGCTGGATCTGGTGCGAACTTCTATGAAGATGAGGCATTTTTTGTGTTCGGCGATGATGTCTATTTCTCCCATGGGGCAGCGGAAGTTAGTTTCCTTGATGCGGAATTTCTTGTGCCGTTTCAAGTAGTTCACGGCAGCTTTCTCTCCCAGGTTCCCTATCTCGCTGCGTTTCATTGCAGCATATTCCTGAGTGGGGCGAAGCTCCTGCGGTGGATGGGCGACGGTCCCAGTCGCTTCAGGTTTGAGATATGCTCTTTTGTGCCATAACCTTTGTGTCTGGTAAATCCGTAACCGGGATATAGTCCATCGAGTTTTTCCATCATCCTGTCTCTATATACCTTGGCGATGATGGATGCGCAGGCGATGGATTGGGATAGTCTGTCGCCGTGCACAATAGATTTCTGTAGTATTTTAAGGTGAGGTAATTTTACTGCGTCGATGAGAAGACATTGCGGGCATTGGTGAAGTTTGCCTATGGCGATACTCATTGCCACTCGTGTTGACTTAGTTATACCCCAGAGGTCAACCGCATCAGGGGGGATTGTGCCCGTTCCCACGGCTATGGCGGACTCCATAATGGGTTCCACCAGGGCTTCTCTCTTTCTGGCGGATAGTTCTTTGCTGTCGCGCACCGATGAAAGCCATTTGCCCTTCGGAGACGGAGGTAATATGACAGCTGATGCGACCAGTGGTCCCGCCAGTGGTCCCCTGCCAACTTCGTCAACGCCGGCGATAAGATGGTAGCCCAGATGGTAGAGGTTCTTTTCTTCGTTCAGTGTGGGTGTGTGGCGTTTGTTCATCCGATTTAGCTGGAGAACTCCTTTTCTGCGGTATCAAATAGTATGCGCACCTTCTGCCAGATGATAACTGCCACCTCTTCTCGTGATTGTGTGGCATCTATTACCAGCCAGCGTTTGGGGTCAGCTTTTGCCATCTCCAGGTAACCGTTCCGTATTCTGTGGTGGAATGCTATCGTTTCTCTCTCAAAGTGGTCTCCTTCGCTGCCGCTCTTGCGGGCGAGTCCCTCTACAGGGTCTATATCCAGTAATATGATGAGGTTCGGGCGCAATCCTTCTGTGGCGATGGAGTTAACTGAGTTGATGATATTCAAACTGATTCCACGCCCGTATCCCTGGTATGAGAGGGTTGATTCTGAGTAGCGGTCACAGATAACCACTTTCCCTTCTTCCAGGCTGGGCCGAACCAATTCAGTGAGCAGTTGAGCCCGGGAAGCGGCAAATAGCAGCAATTCGGTTTCCGGGGAGAGTTTTTCTCCGTGTTTCACCCACTGGTCTATTTTGTCACCCAGTGCAGTGCCCCCCGGCTCGTGTGCGAGCACTGTGGGTATATTCATCTGGATGAGGTGCTGGTAGAGGGCTTTTGTATGGGTACTCTTTCCGCTTCCCTCGCATCCTTCAAAGGTTATAAACATGTTCACTCTTTCTTCGGTGGCTCGATAGTCACTTTAATCAGAAATTGTCTTTGTTATAGACACTCTCCTGAGAGGTCCTTCCCCGTTGCTGTGAGAGTCCAGGTTGTAGCGTTCTGTCAGAATGTGCTGCAGTCGCCGGATATAAGCGTTCTGGGGCGCGAGTTCCACGATGTCTTTTCCGTTAATCACCTCAGTGATGGCATCTTCAGCTTCTTTCAGTGCCAGAGAGATGGGAGCTTGATGTTTGTTGCCTGTGCTTTGTTGTAGAGTTGATTCCAACAGACTCTTTATTTGGGCGACAGAGTTGCTCTTAATGACATATACCGGGATTTCCTCTGCTTCGGCGTCTCTTATCTTCTGAGGTTTTCTCCGGTAGTAGTTTCTGGAAGTTACCAACATATCTGATTCGTTTAAGTCATCGGTTATCTCCAGTGGCTGATTCACCTCTTTCGCTGCCTGGGTTAATTTTGCTCGATTGATACCGAAGGGGTATACTTTCAATGTATCGTGGCTGGTTTCCTGTGTTGTCGGAGAGGCGTTTTTGGATGCTCTTTGGATGAATGAGGGTTGTGCCTGCTCCTTTTCCAATTCTCCATTGTCATCTATCCAGCGGATTTCTCTTGATGCGGAGCGGTTGCGGAGGATAGCATCCACTGCATTGGCGACGTCTGAATGTATGGCAACTCTCTGAAAGCTTTGTATTTCCACCACCACGTCAAAGGTAGGAGGTGATTTGCGTTCCAGTATGGATTTCTGGCTGTGGCGTCGTCTTGCCTCTTCATCTCCCAGGGTAACTGTTTGAATGCCACCTATGAGGTCGGAGAGGGTGGGATTTAGTATCAGGTTTTCCAGTGTATTACCATGGGCGGTTCCTACCAGTTGTACCCCGCGTTCTGCGATGGTTCGCGCCGCCTGAGCTTCCAGTTCAGTTCCTATCTCGTCAATGATAATTACCTCTGGCATGTGGTTTTCCACTGCCTCTATCATTACCGCATGTTGTTGAGAGGGATGCGGCACTTGCATGCGGCGGGAGTGACCTATGGAGGGGTGGGG
>JAGHDJ010000129.1 GCA_021159955.1 Dehalococcoidia bacterium | reverse complement strand
TAGCCAATGAGCGAGTGAACTCGGTACAAGTTGTTATGGGGATACCTCAGTGGAAACGGAACGATTTGCAATTATTACTGGCAGGCGAAACGGGGAGTGAAGTTGACATAACATCAGTGGTGTCCTATGATATACGCATACAGGACAGGGAATTATCACTGAAGTTAATTTCTATGGGTAATCCTCACGCTATCTGTTTTGTGAATGAACCTGTGCAAACATTTCCGTTATCAGAAATAGGGCCTGTGGTAGAAAGTAACCCCATCTTTCCCGAAAGAACTAATTTTGAGGTGGTCAACGTTTTAAAACGTCATAAGTTGAAAGCACGCGTTTGGGAGAGAGGAGTAGGGGAAACGTTATCATGCGGCACTGGTGCATGTGCCATAGCGGTTGCCTCCCGATTATGCGGTTACAGCGGTAACAAAATTGACATAACATTGCCAGGTGGGATATTATCTACCGAGTGGGATGGTGCGGGTGCAATACAGCTCAGTGGGCCTGCCCGAGAGGTATTCAATGGAGAATGGGACTAAAGAAGGGGATGATATGCAAGTATCGAAACGAATAGAAAATCTCCCGCCATATCTTTTTGTGGGAATTTCCAAAAAGATTGAAGAGATGAAAGCGGTGGGCAAAGATGTGATAAGTTTTGGTATAGGAGATCCCGATACTCCTACGCCGGACCACATAATTGAGTGCCTGTGCCAGGCGTCTCGAGACCCGACAAATCATCGTTATCCTGAATCTATTGGCTTGCCTGAATTAAGAGAGGCAATTGCAGAGAGATATGAGAAGCGATTTGGATTAACATTTGACCCAGGGGAGGAAGTATTGCCGCTAATCGGGGCGAAAGAGGGAATTGCTCACATAGCACTATGCTTCATAGACCCGGGTGATATCGCCTTGATACCTGATCCTGGATATCCGGTATATGCTATAGGAACGATGTTTGCCGGTGGGGAGTCCTATTATTTACCCCTGACGGAAGAAAATGAATTCTTACCCGATATGGACAAAATCCCTCGTCAAGTAGCAGAAAAAGCCAAAGTGCTATGGATGAATTATCCTCATAATCCCACATCTGCAGTGGCAGATATCGGGTTCTTTGAAAGAGTAGTGGCTTTTGCCAAAAAATATGATATAGCAGTTCTTCATGATGGACCATATGCCGATATCTATTACGACGATTATCGTCCTGTGAGTTTCATGGAAGCACCTGGGGCTAGAGATGTAGGTATAGAATTCAATTCGCTCTCTAAGAGTTATAATATGACCGGATGGCGAATTGGGATGGCTGTTGGCAACGCCAAAATAATAAATGCCCTTATGCGAGTTAAATCAAATCTGGACTCGGGTATACCGCAAGCCATTCAATATGCGGCTATTGAAGCACTGAGAGGTCCGCAGGACTGCATCAGTAAACATAACGCTGTCTATCAGAAACGACGCGATAAAGTAGTGGATATACTCAACTCCATTGGATTGGAAGCTAAGCTGCCAAGAGCTTCTCTATATGTCTGGGCTAAAGTGCCGCCAGGGTATAATTCGACTGATTTTGTCTCTAAACTAATAGAGGAAACCAGTGTCGTTGTTACCCCCGGTATTGGCTACGGGAAATATGGGGAGGGATATATAAGAGTGTCTTTAACCACCCAGGATGAGCAACTGGATAAAGGGCTAAACAGGCTCAGGGATTGGTATGATTCCCACAACCAAAATTGGAATAACTCATAACAATTTATAACTAACAGGGGGAAAGTATAACCTACACCACAGTTCCCACACGGTCTCCCGTCGAGAGAACCATACTTGTTGCAGCGAGGACAAGGCGATCTGGTGGTCAATGGTCATTGGAGGACTCTCTTGAAGAGTTGAGGCAGTTAGCCATCTCTGATGGGGTAGAAGTACTGGATACACTGACACAATGGTTATCCAGGCCTTCACCTGCATACTATGTGGGCAAAGGCAAAGTGCAGGAACTCATTGCCCTGAAGCAATGTACTCAGTGCGACACAGTTATCTTTGATGATGAACTCTCTCCTCTTCAACAAAGAAATCTGGAGAAGGCTCTCCAGGTCAAAGTCATTGACCGCACAGCCTTAATACTGGATATTTTTGCCAGAAGAGCACAAACCCGCGAAGGGCAGTTGCAGGTTGAATTGGCACAGCATCAATACTTACTTCCGCGTTTAGCAGGACAGTGGAGCCATTTAGAGCGCCTTGGCGGAGGTATTGGCACCAGAGGTCCGGGAGAATCGCAGCTCGAGACCGACAGAAGGCTTATACGCCACCGCATACATCATATTGAACAGAACATCGAGAAAATAAGAAAGCACAGGATACTTTACCGCCAAAAGCGGAAAAATAGCGGTATACCGGTAGTGTCTCTTGTTGGTTATACCAGTGCCGGAAAAAGTACTTTATTGAATGCTTTGAGTGGAGCTGGGGTAGCATCCAGAAAAGAGCTGTTTACCACTCTTGACCCGGTTACGCGCCGTGTCAGGCTTGACACCGGACGCCAGATATTACTAACCGATACGGTAGGTTTTATCCAAAAACTACCGCCAGCAGTAGTAGCAGCCTTCAGAGCGACCTTTGAGGAGCTTAATGAGGCAGATGTATTGCTCAATGTCGTAGATGTAACACATAAAAACACTTTAGAGCAATCACAGACGGTTAAGAGCCTGTTAAAAGAACTGGGGCTTAAAGATAAGATAATACTCACAGTTTTTAACAAAGCGGATTTACTTCCTGACATACATGGAGAGGATGACCTTGAACAACTCAGTGAGTATTACAGGAAGAACGATAGTTTAAACCACGTAATATTAATCTCTGCTGCAAAGAAGTGGGGGTTAGAAGCACTTTTGAGGACTATAAACAAACTATTACCGTCAAATGACCGCTAGTATTGCCCATAATCCAATATATTATGTAATGGACATTTGGGTATCTTTGGTTCGCACTATATACGTTATGTCAGGATAAGCACGCCTGAGTGTATTAAAGTTGACATAACAACATCGCTTCTTGTAAAGTATCTACATTGAAGACGAGAAATTTATTATTTCCCCTTTTGGTATTCTTGGAATATTTCTATCAACTGACGGAATGAAGCGGGCTTATACTGCTCGAAGTTCTCCATATCCACATATACGAAATTATAAGTTGCACTAGACTGAATCTGATTAATGTCTTCACACCATTGTCGTAGCCGTTGCATCTTGAGCGGCACATCTGGGTCTTTCTGTCCTTTGATCTCGACGACAGTAATTCGTTTATCAGATAGCTTTACCAAAAAGTCAGGGTAATAATTGGAGATATTACCATCGGCGTTGACATAGTCCAGTTTGAAGTGCACAGCCATATAATTCTTGGCATAGGAAACCACATCGTTACAGTCTTCTAAAAATCGGGCGAAAAGCAGTTCAAAATGGCTGTCACCGATAATCCTGGTAAAGATGCTTTTCGTTGGGATTAAGTATGCCTGCTCCTTTGCTACAAATGGACGAGTTTGGCGCAATTTGATGCTATCTCGAATCTTGGCATCACCCTTGTCCTGGATGGTCAGTGCATTGATTGCCTTTTTGAAGGTTTCAATCAGTGTTTTGGTGGTGGCTAGTTCTGATAGATTGCGCAATGTGTTAGGATCTTCGAGTACTACAGGTTGGTTAAATAAATCGTTTTGAATAAATGCCTTGACTTTGCCGTACAGCACGTCGTAACCACTAACCAAGCGTAAATCTTTCATAATAGTCCGAGTAAAATAGCCAATAACACTGTGGTAGTCTATGATACCTGCCGTATCAAGAATAGTGGTATGCGCCACTTCGCCGGTGGTGATGTCTTTGAATATAATCTCACGTTGTTTTTTTGCGCTGAACTGTAAGTAGGTTACCTTTGCATACTCAAATGCTGTCACATCCAAGTCAGAAAGGTTTTTATATTCCCTGTAAAGGCGCGGCGTCAGCACCGGGATTTCAATATCGAGCGCTTCAATGTCTTTTTTCGTGTTCTCATTATCAATTTCGACTACCAGCGGTGTCTTCGGAACAGTACCTTCACCCATAGGCTTACGCTCTAACACCACGCCTTCAGCTTGAATGGATTCCACGAAGTCCATAAAAGCATCGGTGCCTACCACACTAACGTATTCTTCCATACCACCAGGATACATTTTACGCAAGCCGCGTCCCAGAGTTTGCTCAGGCAGGATATTGCTCTTAGCTGAATACGGACGCAGTCCTATAATCGTAGTAACATTGCGCACATCCCACCCTTCTTTGAGCACCATCACGGATATAACGGCTTTATAAGGGCTATCGAAACTATCAATTTCGTTAGCTTGTTTGCGCAGCAAATCCATTTCTTCTTTTGCTTTTCCTGTTGATGACTCAGAGATGTCGCCGTTTCTCTTAGTGTGGATCACTAATACAGCGTCTTTTAAGTCCGAGTAGTTGTCCTCAAGATAAGCCGCCACATCGTCACAGTTTTTGGTATCGTCGGTCATAACGAATAGGATAGCCTTTTTGCCCATTTTTTCATGTTCGGCATAAGCTTTACGCCACTCAATAACGCCCAGGTGAATATAGTCAGTGTATTTTTCAGTATATTTGGCACTTTGACGCTCTAACAGCTTAGCCCTGCTTGCAGCATCGGGTAACACTGGATGTTTGACAACGTTTTGCGAAATAGCCTCCACTAGCGGGTAGTCGACGATTGTTTGTACAAAAATGGCACCATTATTATGCTTTGGGGTGGCGGTGACATCCACTTGCAGAGAAAGAGCTGACCCTTTTTGCTTGAGGCGGTTGTGGATGTCCTCAATGGATTTGAACCATGCCATCCTTGGGTCGTGAATATGGTGCGCCTCATCGTTTAGTACCACCAGCTCGTCAATATCACGCACAATCATACCTAAATCTACCTTTGAGTCAGTGGTTGCGCCGGTGGGACGTTTGCCCAGAAAATATTCCATAGTGTTCTCGTCATCGGGAGAAGCAGGAATGTCGTTACCGGCATAGACGCGGTGGATGTTAGTCAGGAAGATATTACCGATAGGTCGGGTGATGTGTACTTCATCTTGTTTATGCAAGGTCAACTGAAAATCGTCGTGCCAGTTATGTCCGCCCACACCATTATCGGGTAAGACAGGGTCTTCAAAAAAGATGTGCAGCCCACTGAAATCTTTGTAAATGCGGTCAAGGACGATGATATTAGGAGTAATCACTAAGAAATTGCGCGCAAGTTTGGACTCAGGCTCATATAGCTTGTGGAAAAAACTCCACGCCAGAACAAGGCTCAGCACCTTGGTCTTGCCTGCGCCGGTCGCCATCTTCGCCACAAATCGCCGCCAGGTTTCATCAAACATACCTGTAGAGACTGCGCCAGAACTGTCGAAGCGCATCAGGTCATATTTATCTTTGACCCCCACCACATCATACAGATAAATGATGGTTTCTAGCGCTTCGCGCTGGGCAAAGTAATACTGGAATTCAGCCACAGTACCATCGGCTTTGGGCATAAGATGGAGAGTATTGAACCACCAGTTGAGGAGACTACGACTGGTTTCCGTAGCCCCTGCGTAGAGGTTGGCGCGCCACTCCTGCACAAGCAGGTGCAGGAG
>JAGHDJ010000036.1 GCA_021159955.1 Dehalococcoidia bacterium | reverse complement strand
CTCTCTTAGAGTGTGGCGACTATGCCCTTGTATTGAGTAATCTATTCAGGAATTGCTCTACTTCCAGTGGTGATTTAAGAAAATAATGTGCCGCAGAGCTGCTGTTCTTTTCTCCGACGAATATGGAAATACCTCCATTCTCATTTATTACCTTAAATCCGTTCTCGTCGGTAAGATCGTCGCCCATAAATATGGACAGTATGCTGCCTCTGCGCCATAACTCTCGATATCTGTCGGTCAATATTGTTACTGCTTTGCCTTTGTCATAGCTTGTGGCAGGTCTCAACTCATAAGTCTTCTTACCCTGATAGAGTTTAAATTTTCCCTGTGTATGAAGGATGTCTGTTGCTCGCGTGAGAGCGCTTTCTATTTCTCCGATACTTGTCTCTGCTGCCATGCGATAGTGGATGCTGATGCTGAGCCCCTTATTCTCTACCAATACCCCCTCAATCGGCTTCATAATTTGAGTTAGCGTGTGATTAAGGGATTGGATTATCCTTTTTATTTCTTCGGAATGTGGAACGACGAAACTCACATCTGGCCCCTCTATCTCAAGTCCATGGTTTCCCACGTAGGTTATGCCGTCAATGCCTGTCTTCTTCCTGATGTCGTCAAGTGAGCGTCCGCTGATTATGCCCACAGCGAAGTGTTTCTGTCTGGCGAGCGTGCTCAGGAGTTGTTTTGTTCTGCTTGGCATATTGGCTAAGTCTGGTTTTTTTGCAATGGGTGACAGAGTGCCATCGTAATCACTGAGAAGTAAAATGGATTCTGTTTCTGTGAGCTTTGCCGAGATTTCCTGCCATGCAGAGAATAAATATTCCAATTGTTGCTCCTTAAATCGGGACTTCATATCACAATAGCACATTTTACCATACAATTCTTGTCTTGCCGATCCCCTTTTCAGGGGATATATTTGGTGGGGGTAGAATGCGGGTTTGAATTGAGGTTACGCTTGACTGGTATGGTTCTAACGGTTAAGATTTATTGTATGAGTACTAAACGTATTGGTAATCTCTGGCTATATCTGGCGATAGCCTGTTTTCTGGGCATAGTGGCTGTGTTTTTTGTAGATGGCTATATGGGCGTTTATGATGTTGTTGAAGTACGGGTGGGTGATGTTCCGCATAAGATTGAACCCGATTATTGGGAACGCGACTATGCTAAAGGTGATGGCTACTACATTTACGAGGTCCGTCAGGGGGATGTGGTTCAGTTTAGTTACCAGATTGCCAATCGTCGTTTCTCTGACCTGCGTGTTGATGTAGAGGTCTTCTTATTGGAGGGCGGGCAGGAAATCAAGGAACTGTTTAGTGGTGGAAGTAGGGTGAATGTGTTTTCATTGTCCCCAGTTTATGAATGGACGGTGGATACTACGGAATTGGAAGTTCCTGGAGAATATGGAGGTCATACTTACACAGTGAATATAAGTCGTGGTGGAGTGGAGAGGAAGGTGCGTTTCCAGTTGGCTCAACCGGCCAAGTATCTACCTTCTCCAAGGTATGAATAGGAGAAAAACGCGGTGAAAACTTACGTCCTGTATGGCTTTGGTATTTTACTTTGCGTCAGTGGATTGGTATATCTATCTATTGAGTACATCAGATATCTCTCCGAGTTTGGTAAATTGGGCGCGCTTTTTCTCTCGGTGGGATTATTTGCTTCTCTGGGAAAATACTTTCAGGGTAAAGGGTGGTGAGTAGGAGATGTTTGAATTAGTTAGTGCTTTGGCTCTGATTGGATTTATCGCATGGATAATTTATCGTGCAGTGACTGCTCAAAAAAGCGGTAAGCTGATACAAAAAGTTCTGAATCTGCATGTGGTAATGTATGGATTATCCTCCCTCGCTGGTGTTTGTTCCCTAGCGTACTTTCTCAGTATGAACGATGTCTCCAAGTTTATAAAGGTAGTGGCTTGTGTCGGACTTGGTATTGCTCTGATAGTTATTGCCTCTTTAAATCAACGCAAAAACCGAGATATGGGCTAGGCTTGTATCACTGGCGTTTTCAGTGTTATTAACTAGATGCCCATTTTTCTCAGTTGGTCATCGTCGAAACCGAAGTGATGCGCTATCTCGTGGCATATTATCCTGCGCACTTCGTTGATGATTCTATTTTCGTTATGGTTGCATTGTGCCTCTATGCTTTTCTGGAAGATTGTTATCGTATCTGGCAGCACCATATTGTATCCTGTGGTTCGCTCGGTATGTGGTATACCCTGATAGAGTCCCAGAAGAGTGTCGCTTTTTTTTACCTTTGCTGACCGCAGTTGTTCCCCTGTTGCCTTATCTTCAATCACTATGGTTATGTTTTCCAGTTGACAGATGAAGTCTGAAGGCAGTTCCGCGATGGATTTTTCAACCAGTATCTCAAATTTCTGTCGTTCCACTATGACTCTCTCTACGGTTTTTGTTTTGGGAAATAGTTTATAGGAACCACGTGGTAAGTAGGCGAGTTGCGTAAGCCTTCAATTGCAGTTGAGGAGTATCTCTGTATTCTCATCCTTGCATACAGTATATATTATAGCAGCCGCCGGGGACAAACCATAAGGTTTTATTTTGAATCTGGCAATGTCAATTTTTCAAGCCATATGGTAAAATGTCGCAATCTGTTATCGCGGATAAAAATAAATTCTTGGATATTGGTTCTAAATAAAGGGGTTGACGGAGGTAAAATGAAACTCACGCCGAATATCTATTGTTATATCTGGCAGGGTATGGGGAATAATTGTAACACCTATCTTTTTGTTGGAGATACCATTACCCTTATCGATCCGGGCCATATCAAGAATGAGCGTCAGGAACCCTGCTTAGAGCGGCTCCTCGGTGCGATGGCAAAAGATGGCTTCAAAGCGGAGGATGTTGGTTTAATAATTCTTACTCATGCTCATCCTGACCATTGTGAATCAGCGTCTGTAATAAATGCTGGTAGCGCTAAAATTGCTGTTCATCGGGATAAGGATGGATACGCTAAAATGATACTGGAGCAGATGAGCAGACTCTTTGGGTTGAAACCTGTCGAGATTACCCCCGATTCGTTTCTGGAGGACGGAGATATTTTGCATTTGGGGGGCATAGAGCTTAATGTAATATATACACCAGGACATTCATCGGACTCCATTAGTCTGTATTGCGAGAAGGAAAAGACCCTGATAACCGGTGATGTGATATTTTCTGGCAGTATAGGCAGAACTGATTTTCCTGGTGGGAGCATTGATATTCTTAAGCAAAGCATAGAGCGCTTGTCTAAACTTGATGTTGAGTATCTTCTTCCCGGCCATATGGATATAGTCTCAAGTAAGAGTAATGTTCAAAACAATTTTACTATGGTGAAGAGGATGTTCTTCGGGATATCTTAGTGGCTTGACTTTGGATAGGCTGTTGTCTAGAATTTCTTTTTACGGGCGATTAGCTCAGTTGGTTAGAGTGTTGCGTTGACATCGCAGAGGTCACTGGTTCGAGTCCAGTATCGCCCACCACTGATAAAAACATCATTCTAGATTTGTTTTTTGCCTCTAGATTGTCTGCATCATAGTTGCGTTTGGGTGGTGGCGGGTTGTTTTTTCTTTAGTCTGCTGGTGTACTGATAGTACTTGAGAAAATGGTTGCTACATTGACAGCGATATGTAGCCCACCTTACAATGCTGTGCAGTAAGGTATTGGGTACTGATGCGAGAAAAGTGGTCTCCAAAGCCAGGCGATAAAGTTCTCCGCGTGCCGCGTGTTAAGGCGTGGAGAATGCCTCTATCGGAATTGTCGACGCCGAAAGAAGGTCGCCTATCACCTATGATACTGGTATACGGTTTCGCAGGACTGATAGCTATTGGTTCTGTCTTGCTGATGTTACCCATGGCGAGCAGAACGGGGCAAGCTACGCTTTCTGTAGATGCCGTTTTCACTGCTACCTCTGCTGTTTGCGTTACCGGTTTAGTGGTGCTGGACACGGGAACTTATTGGAGTTCTTTCGGGCAGGGTGTGATTCTTGTTCTTATTCAGCTTGGCGGATTTGGCTTTATGGCCAGCGCTACCTTGCTTTTCATGATGTTGGGGCAGAAGGTTGGCCTTCGAGAGAGACTGCTTGTCCGAGAGTCTATGGGAACGGCTAATTTGGGGGGGCTGGTTACGCTGGTTAAAAGGATTGCTCTTTTCACCCTGGTTACCGAGGCTATCGGGGCAGCCATCTTCTATTTTCATTTTTCATCTAGCTATCCTGTGAGAACGGCAGTGTGGAAGGCTGTTTTTCAGTCCATATCGGCTTTTAATAACGCTGGTTTTGATATCTGGGGTAACTTTAGGAGCTTGTTGGATTACCAGGGGGATACACTGGTAATGCTGGTTACTGCGGCTCTTATTTTCCTTGGTGGTATCAGCTTTATTGTTCTGGCGGATGTGTTCACTGTTCGGCGCTTCAGTAGGTTGGCATTGGACAGTAAGCTTGTGCTGGTTACCACAGGGTCGTTGTTGGTGTTGGGGATGGTAGTTATTCTGTTTACTGAACTGGGCAATCCTGACACTCTTGGGGGACTTCCTTTCCCTCAAAAGTTGCTCGTTGCTTTCTTCCATTCTGTTACTGCCAGGACCGCCGGGTTTAGCGCTATTGACATGAGCGAGGTGGCTGACTATTCACTTTTATTTATCATGTTTCTTATGTTTGTTGGTGGTGCCTCGGGCTCAACGGCTGGTGGTATAAAGGTTGGGACTCTGGGGGTGCTCCTTGCCACTATATGGAGCTCAATTAGAG
>JAGHDJ010000082.1 GCA_021159955.1 Dehalococcoidia bacterium | reverse complement strand
ATCTACCACAGCTGTCAGTCCTTCTCGGAGTTGTAGTGGCCCTGGTGGCATGGTATCAATGGTAATAGCTGTCCTGTAACTGACTACCCCTGATTGATTGTTAGCTATGGGAGAGATGGCTTTGACTTTGCCTGCAAGGCTCATTCCTGGAAGGGAGTCCAGAGTAATATTTGCTTTCTGTCCCACCTGGGCTTTTATAATATCCACTTCGTCTATTAGTCCTTCCACTTCTACCTCGGAAGTATCAACCAGGTGCATTATAATAGAGTTGGCAGAGATGTTGTCCCCTTCGGTCACATTTACACTGTCTATGACACCATCAAAAGGAGCAAGAAGAACCGCCTTCTCCAGTTGCTCCGTGCCCTCATCGACCGATATTTGGGCATTATTTACCTGAATCTGTTTCAGTTCTACTATATCGGGGTTCCCTCCTGCCAAAAGGTCATTTAAAGTATCCTGCGCCTGGAGTAAAGTGGATTTTGCACTGTTTACTCTGGCTTGTGCTAAATCAAGTGCTATTGGATTTCCGCCAGCCAGGATATCTTCAAGATTTTCCCGTGCTTGCAACAGGGCAACTCGAGCACTTTCGGCATTGGCTTGTTTTAATGCAATCAGGGTTGAATCGGCTCCGCTCAAGATGTCATCCAGATTTTCCTTTGCGCTGAGAAGCGTGTCCTGTGCTCTGGCAACGGCGTTTTCCGTCGTGGCAATGGATTTGTCTGCGGTATTGCGGGCGATTTCTAATTGGCTTCGTGCTTGTTCTAAAACCTCTTTCTGTTGCTCAAGGTCATCTAATGTAATCTTTTCTCCAAGGAAGTCCATAATGCGTTGGGAATATAGCGTTTCTTGTTGACTTACTGCATTTTCAGCAGAGGTGATATTCAGAGAAGCATTTAGTTTAGCATTATCCATATCACGTTGGGCATTATCCAGTGCTGTTTGAGCATTGCGTACGGCTCCTCTTGCTGTTGCAATGTCAGCTTCACTATAAGGGGTCTCTGTCTTCTCTATTTCATCCTTTGCACTATTCAGAGCGGCAGTGGCACTGACGACGGCAGACTTTGCCTGTGCTATATCAGTTTCTGACGGGTTCTGTATCGAATTCAATTCATCCTCTGCACTATTCAGAGCGGCAGCGGCACTGGCAACAGCGGATTGTGCCTGTGCTATGGCTGTTTCCGTTGGGTGGATAGTGTTGTCTAAATCTATCTCTGCACTTCTTAGGCTGGATTTCGCTCTGGCTAGTGAACGTTCCAGGGGAGCTGTATTCAATTCTGCCAGCACCTGTCCCTCTTGAACGACATCACCAAACACAACATATAAGCTCTCTATCGTTCCACTGGTGCCAAAGGACAACCTTGATTGATGAGGTAATGTTACATTGGCAGAGGCACTAATCGATATTGCCAGTGTGCCTCGTTCTGCTTTTACTAAATTGAGTTCTGATATAGAGCGTTCTTCTTCAGTAGAGTCTTTGGATTGCAGGGCACAACCCGTGGGGATAAAAGTAACAACCATTATGATTAATAGTAGTATAGTTTTCCATTTTTTCATTAGCATTGTCCTTCGCGAATTTTATCTTCAAATTATATTACACTATGACCAGTTTATGATATAAGACTATAGTATAATTATAATACATTGGCTATGTGGAGAAATTATGGAGATTAGGTGCGTCTTTTGTGAGTCTTTGTGATTGTAACAAAATGTCATTGTACTCCCGGACGGATGGAATTGGAATTACATTATCGGTAAGGAAAGGGTTGAATGGAACAAAAATACATAGCACTCTATAAATCGGGAGAACTAGCTCGCCGTGCTCATGAGCTTGAAGCCAGATTGACTTCCTGTGATGTATGTCCCAGGGAGTGCGGTGTTAATCGATTGGAAGATGAGCGTGGTTTCTGCCATTCTGGTCGTTTGCCGATAGTATCTACAATGTGTGCTCATAATGGTGAAGAGCCTGTCATCTCCGGGAGCATGGGGTCGGGGACGATATTCTTCAGCAACTGTAATATGATGTGTGTGTATTGTCAGAACTATCAGATTAGCCAGTGTTGGCGGGAACAGAAAACCAATGAAATGGATTGCCATACCATTGCTGAAAGAATGATATATCTGCAGGATGAGTTGGGATGCCACAACATCAATTTTGTTTCTCCATCTCATTTTGTCCCGCAGTTAGTTCAGACGGTTCTGCAAGCAGTGCCAATGGGGCTTCATACCCCTTTGATTTATAATACTAACAGCTATGATTCTACGGAGTCTCTAAAAGAACTTGATGGAATTATAAGTATCTATCTGCCAGACTTAAAATATGCTTCCAACGCCAGAGCAAAAGATCTTTCCCTTGCGGATAATTATGTTGAAATATCTCATGCTGCTATTAAGGAGATGCATCGGCAGGTGGGTGAATTGGTATTGGATGAATATGGAGTGGCACAAAAGGGTTTAATTGTAAGACATTTGATTTTGCCTAACGAATTAGCTGGTAGTAGAGACTCACTCACCTGGTTGGCTAATGAAATTTCACCTGCAGTTACGGTCAGTGTGATGTCTCAATATTCACCGCAACACAGAGCTATGAATAACCAGCTGCTTTCGAGAACAATCTCGTCGTCCGAATATATGGCAGTTGTCAATCTGCTGGATGAATTAGGATTGAAAAACGGATGGTTGCAGGAAATGGGAGCCCAGACGAACTATTTGCCGAATTTCAAGCGTGAGGGACATCCTTTTTACCTCCAGTGAGGATAGTTTGGAATAAGGTTCCTCTGCAGCTTGTGTGAGTATTTGGTAGCGCATGGGGGATTCGAACCCCCGATCTCCTCCTTGAGAGGGAGGTGTCCTAGGCC
>JAGHDJ010000134.1 GCA_021159955.1 Dehalococcoidia bacterium | reverse complement strand
GGGTAACACTTTAGACCGGGCACATGGGTAATACTTCTCTCCTCTCGTCTCCACCAGAAAATATCAAGGGCTATCACAGTTGTGGCAGCCCTTTGTCTTTGAAGCTCAGTGTGGAGAAGGGTTATAATTGACACTAAACGTTATAAGTTTCTATTCTATTTGGGGGTGTGGGGATAATGAAGAAGGTAGGTATAATTTTACTCTCTGGGGGGTTGGATTCCACGACGGTGGCGACATATGCCTTGAAACAGGGGTATGACCTGACGGCTATAACCCTGCATTATGGACAGAGGCATACTAAAGAACTGGAATCCGCGCGAAAGGTAGCTGAAGTTCTGGGAATCAAGCAGGAAGTTGGTGATGCTTCTTTCTTTAAGAAACTTGCTTGGTATTCGGCGCTGACCAGCTCTGAAACCTTTGATATTCCCAAAGATAGGGTTGAGGAGCAAATGGCGAATGATGTGCCTATAACCTATGTCCCTTTGCGAAATACTTTTTTTATAACGCTGGCGGCGGCTTTTCTGGAGAGTGAGATTCTGGCTCTTATTGAAAATGAGGGGGCAAGTCTTGATGAACTGGAGGCTGCCGTGTTTATCGCTGCCAACGCCATAGATTATAGTGGATACCCTGATTGCCGTCCTGAATATTACCAGAAATTAACTGATGCCATTTTTGCCGGCAGTAAATTGGGCACACAATATGGCAAGAGGATGGATATATTGACACCTATAATCTCTATGACAAAGGCTGAAATAGTGAAATTGGGCATAGAATTGGGTGCCCCTTTGAAGTATACCTGGAGCTGTTACGAGGGGGGTGAAATTCCCTGTGGTGAGTGTGACAGTTGTATTTTGCGAGCTAAGGGTTTTGCCGAAGCGGGATATAAAGATCCCCTGTTAGTGCGGTTTGAGAGTGAGAGCAGGATTGCTAAAGGTAGCTAAACAACCCGATGGACATCCCGAGATATTCTACTCTGTCCAGGGAGAGGGAATCAACGCAGGCAAGCCGTCGGTATTTTTGAGGCTGGCTCTCTGCAATCTGGCATGCAGGTGGTGTGATACCAGATATACCTGGGACTGGGAACAGTATGACTTTAGAGAACAGGTCATAGAAATTCCTCTGGAAGAGATAGAACGGCAAGTTCTGAGCTATGATTGTAAATATTTGGTGGTGACCGGTGGGGAGCCGATGATTCAACAAGAATCTCTTGTTCCTCTGTTGGAATACTTAAAAAACAGGGGATTTTACGTAGAAATCGAGACGAACGGCACCCTCATGCCGGAGGAAAACATTGTATCTCTGGTGAATCACTGGAGCATATCTCCCAAATTGAGCAACTCTGGGAATAAGATTTCTACAAGTGAGATTCCTCAATGCTACCAGTTTTTTAGAGGACTTCCCAATAGCCACTTTAAATTTGTGATAGGTAATGAAGGGGATTTTGATGGAGTTCTGGGTATTGTGCAGAAATACTTGATACCCTTAGAAATGGTGATTCTTATGCCTGAAGCAAGAGATAGAAAAACTCTCATAGAAAAGAGTGTGTGGTTGGTAGAGTTATGTAAGCGTGAAGGGTATATGTTTTCTACCAGATTGCAGGTTCTTTTGTGGGGGGACAGACGGGGAGCGTGAGCTTTGCGAGTATACTGCCGTGGTTCAACTTTGCCCTGAGGGGCTATTTTTGTGTAAATTGCGAAAAGTATGAGTAATTGTTATATAATTCCTGTAAGTTTTGACAGAATAGGACATAAAGGTAGGAGTATTTAATGGCGGATATCAGGACTCGGTTTGCCCCCAGCCCAACGGGTGAGCCTCATGTGGGTAATATCAGAACGGCATTGTTTGCGTGGTTGTTTGCACGACATAACGGTGGTGCTTTTGTGCTGCGTATAGAGGATACAGACAAAGCAAGGGAAATGGTGGGGGCTGATGAGAAGATTTTTCAAGGCTTGCGCTGGTTGGGATTAGATTGGGATGAAGGTCCTGATGTGGGAGGTGATTATGGACCTTATCGTCAGTCAATGCGCCTGGAATTATATCATAAAGCAGCTAAGCAGCTTGTAGATGATGGCTATGCCTATCCCTGTTATTGTTCATCACAGCGTCTGGATGAGATGCGGCAGGAGCAGAAACGGCTCAAACTGCCCCCCGGATATGATCGACACTGCCGCGATTTGACAGATGAGGAGCGGGTGCAGAAGGACGCCGAGGGTGTTACCCCTGTGATTCGCCTGAAGGTTCCTCTTGAAGGGGAGACACGGTTTAATGATATAATTCGTGGTGAGGTATCTTTTCAGAATAATAATATGAATGACTTGGTTTTGCTCAAATCTGATGGGTATCCCACCTATCATCTGGCCAGCGTGGTTGATGACCACTTGATGAAGATAACTCATGTATTGAGGGCAGACGAGTGGATTTCCAGCACCCCGTGCCATATATTGCTCTATCAGGCATTGGGGTATAAGCCTCCTCTCTTTGCCCATCTGCCTATGATTCTTGGTTCTGACCACAGCAAGTTAGGTAAGCGGCACGGGGCTGTCTCAATACTTGATTATCGGGAGCAGGGATATCTGCCGGAGGCGATGTTCAATTTTCTGGCTCTGCTTGGCTGGTCGCTGGATGATAAGACAGAGGTTATGAGTGTGGATGATATTGTCAAAAGTTTTTCTCTGGAGAAGGTTGGTAAAACGGCAGCTATTTTCAGCCAGGAAAAACTTAAATGGATGAATGGAGTATATATCCGCAATTTGGCTACGGATGATTTTGTTGACAGAGTGCTCCCGCTTCTGGGAGAGGAGCTGCCTTCTTGTGTAGAGAGGCCTATCTCTCGGGAGTATGTAGCGCAGATTGTGCCGCTTATCAGGGAGCGTGTGAAGGTATTGAGTGAGGTTCCTGAGTTTGTAGAATTTTTCTTTGTTGATGAATTGACCTACGATACTAAAATATTGCTGGGTAAGAAGATGGATTGGGATATGGTGGATGTTGCATTGAGGACAGCATTGCAGGTCATCAGGGGTCTGGAAATCTTTGATGAGGGTTCTCTAGAGCAGGTGCTTCGTCCTCTGGCGCAAGAGATTAGTTTGAAGGTGGGGCAGTTTTTCGGTGTACTCCGTGTTGCAACAACAG
>JAGHDJ010000146.1 GCA_021159955.1 Dehalococcoidia bacterium | reverse complement strand
CTTATTGGAGGGGGAATGGCATGTACCTTTATGAAAGCTAGAGGTTACGACATAGGGCAATCGTTAGTTGAGGAGAAAAGCTTGCCTCTGGCATATTCTTTGTTAAAGAGAGCAGCAAGCAATAGAGTTAAACTTGTTCTCCCCGTAGATGTAGTCGTTGCCGAGAGTATCAGCAATAAAGCCGATACTAGAATAATTACACCTGATGAAATACAACCTAATTGGCACATTGTCGACATTGGACCAAAAAGCATAGAAATTTTTTCAGCGGAATTAAAACGTGCTAAAACAGTAATCTGGAATGGACCTGTTGGCATCCTTGAGATCCCAAATTTTAGTAATGGCACTGAAAAGATAGTCACTCTATTAGCTCAAAGTAAAGCCACGACTATTATTTGTGGCGGGTCCACGACTGAAGCTGTGCAATCAATGGGGTTAGCAAATAAGATGAGCCATGTATCTACTGGAGGAGGAGCAGCGCTCAAATTTCTTGCAGGAGAGACATTACCAGCGGTAGAAGCTCTCTTGGATAAATGAACTGACTATGTTTATGATAGAGGCGTATCTTAGAAATCATCTAACTTCATCGTCTAGGGGAATATATAATTTATGCGCATTCCAATAGTTGCAGGTAATTGGAAGATGAATACGACCATAGAAAGTGCTGTGGGTCTGGTGCAAGAAATGAAGGGCGAATTGGATAAGATACCCGGGATAGAAAAGGTATTGTGTCCGCCATTTGTTTCTTTATCTACTGTGGGGAATCTTATCAAGGGAACTTCAATTGAGTTGGGTGCACAGAACATGTATTTTGAGATGGAGGGTGCTTACACTGGAGAGATTTCACCCCCTATGCTCAAAAACCTGTGCCAATATATTATAATTGGACACTCTGAGAGAAGGATTTTTTTTGGGGAAACGAATGAGATGGTTAACAAAAAGCTGAAAGCGGCGTTAAAAATTGGTCTCATTCCCATCCTTTGTGTTGGAGAAAACCTCAAGGAGAAAGAAGCTGGAAAAACGGAAGCAGTAATAACAAATCAGGTGAGTGCTGCCATGCAGGAGATTGCTTCACTCCAGAAAACAGTCATTGCCTATGAACCCCTGTGGGCTATCGGTTCAGGTAAAGCAGCCTCTGCTACACAGGCAAATACTGTCCTCAACCTTATACGCAATATAATTACCAAGCTGTATGATGAACAAACAGCTCAATCAATACGCCTCCAATACGGAGGGAGTGTTAATAGTAATAATATCGGCGAGTTTGTTGAGATGCCAGATATCGATGGCGTTCTTGTTGGTGGAGCCAGTCTTAAAGCGGCAGAATTCTTGAGCATTGTAGAGCAGACATCGAAGATAAAACAGGCAAAATGAAGCGCCTCATTGCCATTGTCGGTCCCACCGCTTCTGGGAAAAGTGGTTTAGCTACACATCTTGCATCAATCTTCAATGGCGAAATCGTTGGTGCTGACAGCAGACAGATATACCAATGTGTAGATATTGCTGTTGCTAAACCGACAGATGAACAGCGAAGCTCAGTTCCTCACCACCTGATAGATATCATCAGTCCTGATAGTAATTTCACCCTGGCACAATATCAAGAGCTGGCTTACCAATCCATTGCTGACATTCAGAGACACGATAAACTGCCTTTTCTAGTAGGGGGTAGTGGATTATATATATGGTCAGTTATCGAGGGTTGGAATATTCCACATGTGCCACCCAATAAGGAATTACGACACAATTTGACAGAGAGAGCCAGATGTGAGGGAGTCCAGTCACTCTATAATGAACTTCTGAAAGTGGATCCTCTGGGAGCGCAGAAAATAAATCCTCAAAATCTAAGGCGGATAATAAGGGCATTGGAGGTCTGCGAATTAACAGGCAAACCTTTCTCTATGCTCCAAGGCAGGACAGCCCCGCCATTCGATACCTTAATTATCGGGTTGACAGCAGAGAGAAAGGACTTATATCGTAGAATTGATTCCCGTATCGATGATATGATAAAAGAAGGTTTGGTAAAAGAGACTCGCAATCTCCTGCAAAAGGGATATGACCTGGATTTGCCGGCTATGACGGGGCTGGGATATAAGCAAATAGCGATGTTTCTCAATGGAGAAGTAGCTCTGGATACTGCAATTCAGCAAATTAAATTTGAGACACACCGCTTTGTCAGGCATCAATATTCCTGGTTTCGTATAAATGACGAGCGTATTCACTGGTTTGATATAATGGGTCAGAACGAAGAAGCAATTATTAAACTGATAGATAGTTTCATAGCATAGTGATATGCCATCTGAATTAAGGAGTTACAAGGTGAACTTCGTTAAAATGGAAGCAACTGGAAATGATTTTATCCTGATAGACGCACGCGGTAGAGAGGAAGACTGGAGCCACCTCTCTCGTAATATGTGCGACAGGCACTTTGGCATTGGTGCCGATGGCTTACTACTGATATTAAGCTCAGAGACAGCCGCTTTCAGGATGCGTATATTCAACGCCGATGGCTCTGAAGCAGAGATGTGCGGCAATGGTATCAGGTGCATGGCAAAATACATCGTCGAACATATATCGCGTGACTTCAGTCATAGAAAACTATCAATAGAAACGGCAGCT
>JAGHDJ010000050.1 GCA_021159955.1 Dehalococcoidia bacterium | reverse complement strand
GTTCTGGGAGCTATGGTGCGCCTGCGCTGTAAGAGAACCTGTCGCGGCGGCGGCGGACCACCTTTCTGCAAAATAAGAATTTGCTGTCAGAAGAAGGGTATCCAGCATCCCTGGATACCCTTCTTCTGACAGCAAATTCTTATTTTGCAGAAAGGTGGTCCGCCGCCGCGACAGGTTCTCTTACAGCGCAGGCGCACCATAGCTCCCAGAACGGCATAGCACTGGTCATAGTCCTTGAATTCCTTGAAAAAGGGGGTGAGTCCATGGGCAATTCTGGGGAACTTCGTCTGGCGCAGTTTCTTTCTTAAATCGCGTGCCATATCGGCAATTTCGCCATTGTTGACACAATCCTCGCAGTAGAGTCCGCAGTAGGCGATTAGCTCCGGATTTCCCTGTTTGATTTCTGGCATTGTTGTCCTCCTTTGCATAGCTTCAGCTTGAATTTCTGTTATACTTGAATTCTCTTTAAGCGACAATGATGTCATCCAGGGAGCGCTTGGGTACATGGTGCACACCTTGGTTGTCGTGCCAGTATTTTATATCCCCACTGGAGCCGAGGGGGTCGATGACCACCTTCTCTTTTGGTTTACCCAGGGCTATGACCAGTAGAACCTCATATTGTGAAGGTATTTCCAGTGAGCTACTCAGTGCCTTTTTCTTTACGTTGGCGATGATACATCCTCCCAAGCCCTTCTCGGCGGCACCGAGCAGAATACTCTGAGCCGCTATTCCGTGATCGCAGCCAGAGCCGAGATATTTGCTCAGGTCCTTATCTTCCAGTATAATAATGTATCCCGATGGCTTTTCTCCCTCAGAGGGACCGTCCCAATCCTTTAGATAGGCAGCCCAGGCGAGATGGGAGAAAATAAGGGCGTTTTTCTCCATCTCGCAGGAGAGGATGTATTTTAGCGGCTGTATGTTGGCAGCTGACGCCGAGAGTCTGGCGAGGTCAACCAGTTCTCTCAAAGTCTTCTCTTCTATGGTTGTGTCCTGATAAAATCTACGATAGCTTCTGGTCTTTATTACCAAGTCTCTTATCATAGTATCCTCCTTGAATTGATATAAAGATTGACACAGTGTGCAAAACTAAGGGGGGCATTCGCAAGGAAGCCCCCCTTTTTGAGTTTGATTACAGGGTTTAATTAACAGTTACCGTAAAGACGGTGGTTTCTGCAGGCGGAGAGCTTTCCCATGGGCGAGAGTATCCCAACGATATTGTGGTTTCTCCCGCAGCAATCGCCTTAAATGCCCATACTTCTCTACCGCTTGCTCCCAGCATAGTTGTTGTTGGAGCTTCGTACTCGGAAATTACCAGTTCCAGGATGCTTGTATCGAGTGTCTTGGTAAGATTCCATTGATAGCCAGTGGAGGCGTTTGAATTCAGACTGATAACGAATTCTCGTCCTGGGATGACTTCAATCGTGATATCAGGGTTGTTGTATTCTGTGCTCTGTCCTGTTTGTTCGGAGCCAACGATGACGGTAAAGAATCTGGCTGCTGATGGCGGGCTATATCTATCCCAGGGGCGCACGTAGCCCAGAATTGCCATACTCTTACCCGTACCGACAGCCTTTAATGTCCAGAGTTCCTGACCAGGGGCACCGATGCGGTTGCTAGCTGGCGGGCGATATTGTCGTTTGACTACTTTCAGAACCTCTTTGTTCATAAGTGTGTCAGCGAGTTGCCATTGATAGTCAGTGCTGGGATTGGACTGCAGACTGATAATAAACTCCTGCCCGCGCTCGACCCTAATCGGGATGCTGGCGTCGCGGTATACCGGATTAACGACAACTGTGAAGGTCTCTGTCTCTGCAGGCGGAACACCTTCCATCCACGGCTGGGAGTAACCCAGGGATATCGCAGTTCCCCCCGGTCTAACTGATTTGAATATCCACATTTCCCTGCCCGGTGCACCCATCATCGGAGGGTCGGTTTCCGGTGGTGTCTCGTATTCGGAGGTTACCAACTTCAGGATGCTGCTATCCAGTGCCTCAATGAGCTGCCACTGGTAACCGGTGGAAGCGTTGGACTTCAGAATGAGAGTAAATTCCTCACCGACGTCAACCTCAACAGGAGTGTCGGTGTTGCTAAACTCATAATGGACAGCAACAGGAGTCTCCTCTTCCGCTCCGTATGCGGCGGGAACTGCTATCAGCACTGCCAGGATAACACAAGTGCTTATGGCTGCTGCCCTTGCTCGATTCATAAACCTATCCTTTCTGTAACTTGAATACAGGAAACGTATTTTTACTCCTGTATTATAGAGACAGGAAGCGAGTTGGTTTTGTTCGTTTAGGTTGATAGTTCATCTGGGCTGCCGATGTGTCCCAGTATAGCGCTGGCGGCGGCGATGGCGGGATTTGAGAGGTACACCTCAGACTTGGGGCTGCCCATTCTGCCAACGAAATTGCGGTTAGTGGTAGCGATAGAGCGTTCTCCAGCGGCTAAAACACCCATATGTCCGCCGAGACAGGGACCGCAAGTGGGACAGCTTACCACTGCGCCTGATTCTATGAAGGTCTCTATAAGCCCTTCTCGCAGGGCATCAAGATATACCTGTTGTGAGCCGGGGATTACAATACAGCGCATTAGAGAGTGTACTTTATTGCCCTTTAGCACCTGTGCGGCGAGTCGCAGGTCGCTCAGGCGGCCGTTAGTGCAGCTTCCGATTACCGATTGGTCAATTTTCACATTTCCTACTTTGCTGATGGGTTTAGTGTTTGATGGCAGATGAGGGAAAGCTACCTGCGGCTCTATAGCGGAGGTATCGTATTCAATTACTCTCTCATAGGTAGCGTCTGCATCCGCTTGATATACTTTATAGGGACGTTTTGCACGGGGCTTGACATAGTCCAACGTTTTTTCGTCAACGTGAAACAGACCCACCTTAGCTCCTGCTTCGATAGCCATATTTGACATGGTGAAACGATCATCTATGGGTAAGTCGTCTATCGTATCTCCGCAGAATTCCATAGCGGAATAGAGAGCGCCATCTACGCCTATATCGCCAATGGTGTAAAGTATCAGGTCTTTACCGCCTACCCATTTCTGCCGTTTTCCGCGGAATATGAACTTGATAGTGGAAGGAACCTTCATCCATATATCTCCGCAAGCCATACCCGCAGCAATATCGGTGGATCCCATACCGGTACTGAAGGCGCCAAGAGCCCCGTAGGTACAGGTGTGTGAATCGGCTCCGATGACCACGTCTCCGGGAAGAACCAGTCCCTTTTCCGGCAGCAGTACATGCTCAATGCCCACTTCTCCCACCTCGTAGTAAAGCAACCCCTTTTCCAGGGCGAATTCGCGCATCATCTTCGCCTGCTCGGCCGAGGCGATGTCCTTGTTGGGAACGAAGTGATCGGGTATAAAGACTATCTTTTGTGGATCAAACACCTTTTCTATCCCAATGCGGTTGAATTCCCTTATTGAGATGGGGGCAGTGATGTCGTTTGCTAATATGAGGTCAAGGTGTGCGTTTATCAACTCACCTGCTGATACCTCTTCTTTGCCACAGTGGGCGGCGAGTATTTTTTCAGCTAATGTCATTTAGTTGACTCCCTTAATAGTGATAGCAGGATCCAGATTATGGCGGTGGTTGCCAGAGAGAGTAGATACATACCGGCGCACCAGCAGCAAGTCCGAGGGCGCCAAGAAAACCAATATCAGTAACTATCTCCGCAGCAACTCGGGAAGGGTCACTTGAGGCGCCGAAGGCATAAATTGAAGTTATGGTGAAAAGCGCTGCTCCCAGAGATACGAGGCCATAAGTGCACATCCCAGCGGCCTTACCTGCCCGTTCTCTTTGATAGCCGATACTGTCTCCCAGAGCTGTCGTCATTAACAGACGCAGCATTATCTTCCAAGGGACTTCCATCAAGTACTCCAGTTTATTCACCCCTGGCTCTTTTGGTTGTCTTCTTTGCCATCAGTAAGCGGTTAAGGGCATTCATATACGCCTTGGCGCAGGAGACTAAGATGTCGGTGTCAGCGCCGCGTCCGGTATAGGTCATTCCGCTGCTCTCTATTCTTATCAGCACTGCACCGATGGCATCGATGCCTTCGGTGACCGATTTAACCGTGAATTCAGTAAGATTATTGGGAACTTTGACTATGCGATTGATGGCTTTATACATCGCATCCACGGGGCCTGTCCCAGGAGAAGCATCAGTTACGGTTTGCCCATATGGGGTGGTAAGTTTTACTGTGGCTGTAGGAATACCAGGTGAACCACAGGAAATCTGAACGTGTTCCAGATGATATATCTCAGAAGTGGTGCGCATTTCCTCGGCAATTAATGAATCAATGTCGCGGTCGACAACCTCTTTTTTCTTGTCAGCCAGCTTCTTGAAGGAAGCGAAGGCACGATTTAAGTCCTCGTCATTCAGACTATATCCCAGCTCGGCAAGACGTTCTTTGAAAGCGTGACGCCCGCTCAGTTTTCCCAGTACCAGACTGCTGGAAGGTATTCCCACTGACCTGGGATCCATAATCTCGTAAGTGATGGCTTTCTTTAACACTCCATCCTGATGTATCCCTGACTCATGTCTGAAAGCATTCAGTCCCACGATTGCCTTATTTGGTTGAACGGTGAACCCTGTCAGGTCGCTCACCATTCGGCTGGTTTTGTAAATCTCGGCGGTGACGATATTTGTGTCCATCTGATAGAAGTCGTTGCGTGTTTTAAGAGCCATTACGATTTCTTCCATAGATGCATTTCCCGCTCGTTCGCCGATGCCATTAACGGTGCATTCTACCTGACGAGCGCCTTTTTTGAGTGCTGCAAGGCTGTTAGCTACCGCCATACCCAGATCATTGTGGCAGTGAATACTTATCAAGGCGCGGTCGATGTTGGGCACGTTACTGATTATTCCCTCTACGAGTTCACCGTAGCCGCTGGGAGTGGCATAGCCCACGGTATCGGGGAAGTTCACTGTGGTGGCGCCAGCATCAATGACTGCGGTAGTAATCTTGTAAAGATATTCCGGGTCTGTGCGGCTAGCATCCATTGGGGAAAACTCCACGTCGTCCAGGTAGCTCTTGGCGTGAGCTACCATTTCACGGGCGCTTTCCAGTATCTCCTCGCGGCTCTTTTTTAGCTGGTAGAACATTTGAATATCCGAGGAGGAAAGGAAGATGTGGATACGAGGGTGCTCTGCCCCTTTGACCGCCTTCCATGCGGCGTCGATCGAATCGGGTTGGGCAAAGGTCAGGGCGCAGATGATGGGGGTGCGTATTTCTTTGGCGATGAGTTTAACTGCCTCAAAATCACCGGGAGAACTGGCAGGAAAACCTGCTTCAATTACATCCACGCCGAGCTTTTCCAGTTGATGCGCAATCTCCAGTTTCTCGCCGATGTTCAGCGACCCGCCGGCTCCCTGCTCTCCATCGCGCAGGGTTGTGTCAAAAACTATAACCTTGTCCATTGCCGTTTCTCCACTAATTTTACTTCTTCTCGACCCAGGACATCATGCTTCGCAGTTTTCTACCCACTTCCTCAATGGGATGTTCTTTTTCCATACGCTTTAGGGCGTTGAAGCTGGGAGTCCCGGCTTGATTTTCCAGAATCCATTCTCTGGCGAATGAACCATCCTGAATCTCTGCCAGTATGTCCTGCATTTCTTCTCTGGCTAGTTCGTTGATGACGCGGGGACCACGGGTGTAATCTCCATATTCTGCAGTATCACTGATGGAATAGCGCATATAGCCCATACCACCTTGATAAATGAGGTCTACGATGAGTTTAAGCTCGTGGAGACACTCGAAATATGCTATCTCTGGTTGATATCCGGCTTCGACCAAGGTTTCCCATCCCGCTTTGATAAGGGAAGTCACCCCGCCGCAGAGGACACACTGCTCGCCAAAGAGGTCGGTTTCAGTTTCCTCAGCGAATGTAGTTTCAATAACTCCTGCTCGGGCACAGCCAATGCCTTTAGCATAAGCCAGAGCCATTGTTAGTGCTTTACCTGAGGCATCCTGATGCACTGCGACTATCGCCGGTGGACCTGATTGTTCGGTATAAAGCTGCCGCACCATATGTCCTGGACACTTTGGCGCTATCATTGTTACATCAACTTCTGCTGGCGGAACTATCTGGTTGTAATGAATATTAAAACCGTGGGCAAACATCAGCATATTCCCCGACTCAAGTCCCTTTGATATGGACTCGCGGTATATTTTTGCCTGAAGCTGGTCGGGAACCGCCATCATTATTATATCAGCTTCTTTGGCAGCTCCTGCAGCATCCAGAACCTTGAATCCATCTTTCTGAGATGTTTTCCAGCTCAGCCCTCCCTTTCTTGCTCCCACGATTACGGAACAGCCGCTGTCTCTCAGGTTCTGTGCGTGGGCATGTCCCTGGCTGCCGTATCCGATAACGGCAATAGTCTTGTCCCTGAGTAAATTCAGATCCGCATCCTTTTCGTAATATATCTTCGCCATAAATTTTCACCCTCCAATTCCCTGTTGTTATTACTATAAACAGATTATTTATTCTTATGTCAAGAGGCTGTATCCTTTCAGATATTCCTCAGTTACTAGCCCTTCATTTCCTTGATTGTCGCCACCACCTCGCTTACACTAGCACCATCCTCTATGGTACTCAAGTCCTACAGGTCTCGCCTTCGTAAACTGCCTTTATTACCCTTCTTTCGAATTATCGATCTCTTTGTCCCACTTTTTATACCAATGAAGCTTTTCCGCAACCCCCCAGAAGCCTGCGGGGTTCCCTATTGATCTCTTATATTCCTCTTCGAACTTTACTCCAGTTTTTTCGCTACGCTATCTGCCTTCGTTCGTGAAAAATCTCCTAATTCGTGATTTTTATGTTGATTGATATATTTTAGAACCTTTAGGCGGAGAGTTCAATTATCGTGCCAAGCATTGAACTCTCCGCCTAAAGGGACAATATCTACACTGGTAACACAGGTACCTATGTGACAACGCATCGTTTTAAAGTGTAGAGGCATCACATGTGCTCATCTCTTTACTTTCAAAGAGATGTCCTTATCTCGTGGTACTCAGGAAGTTGTTATTCAGGAAATACCTTGTTGAGTTGAGAAGGGTCGTGTCCTGTCAGTAGATACTTCGGATCCTTGACCAGAGCTTTTAGCAAGGCGATGCTTCGATACCACGCATAAAAATCATAGGTTATTCCTGAAGGGATGGCAAATTTATAGAAACCAGATGCAGGCGTCACCTTCAGTTCGCTTCCATCCATTAACACCATTTTGTCCATCTGGGTGAATATGCTTAGTTTAAGGAGAGCAGTATCCCCGCAAAGAACATATAGTCCCTTGCCGGTTTCTACTGTTATAGACATACTTCCTGCTGTATGTCCGGGTGTTTTGTATAGTTTTATACCAGGCTCTATTTCTATATTTTCTGAGATCTTCAGGCAGTTCATTTCCTTTAGTACGGGGACGATCTCCATGTCATACTCTGTGCGAACACGTTGTGCGGGAAGAGGGTCGAGGATATTAGCCCACTCATCCTCATGGAATACATGAACGGAGTTAGGAAACAGGTGACAGGCTCCAGCATGGTCATTATGCAGGTGGGTGTATAGAACCATGTCAATATCATCGGGTTTGACGCCTATTTTCTGCAGTGAGTCGCTGACGTGCTTGCTGCTTCCTTCGGCAAGAAATCCTCCAAAGGCTGCTTTGCCATCGTGTACCATGCGTTCGTTTATTCCTGCGTCGACCAGTAGTTTCTTCTGTCCATTGTCGAGCAGAAATCCCAGGTAGGGTATCCAGAACATAAGTCCGACATCGATACCTGGAGTAAATAAATCTTTCGGGCATTCGAGTTTCCCGTAGTACAGTGGGTAAATCTTCCAGTTGTTCATAATATCTCCTTATGTTTACTCATATTAAGCTACAAAGAAAAGATTAG
>JAGHDJ010000101.1 GCA_021159955.1 Dehalococcoidia bacterium | reverse complement strand
ATGGAGTATAATCTCAGTGATTGTCTTATGCTTCTACACAACGCTGCAGGGTTAATGTATCTTTGGTTATCCTTTCCAGGAGTGGGTATTGTATCGTTTGCAACAGCGGCGTTGCGTTTTGGCATGTCAGGAGGCGTGTAATTGGCTGTTATTCCCATCCGAGTAGTTCCAGACCCTGTGCTGC
This sequence comes from Dehalococcoidia bacterium, assembly GCA_021159955.1. Taxonomy (GTDB): domain Bacteria; phylum Chloroflexota; class Dehalococcoidia; order UBA2247; family UBA2247; genus JAGHDJ01. Next base: position 3,628 of record JAGHDJ010000101.1, on the reverse strand, counting down.
GAGAGAAGTCCCGTCGGGTCAGTAACATTGATAAATCAATACTGAAATTAATAGATGACATGATAGAAACCGTCCGTGCAGTCCCTGGGCGTGCAGGACTTGCCGCCCCGCAGATAGGCGTCTTACTGCGCGTTCTGGTTATCCAGATACCAGAAGAAGAAGCTCTTGCTCTTATAAACCCAGAGATAGTAAAAAAACGAGGAGAGCGTGTAGTGATGGAAGGATGCCTCAGCATCCCCGGTTACCAGGGAAAGATAAAACGCGCAAACTCAGTTACCGTAAAGGGGCTGAGCCCTCAGGGCAAACCCGTCAGGATAAAGGCAACAGAGTTGCTAAGCCAAGCGCTGGAACATGAAATAGACCACCTGAACGGAATACTTTACGTCGATCATCTGGAAAGTGGGGATGACCTATACCAAATAGATGCTGGGGATGAAGAAGAAAGCAACGTGAGCAAACTGTGACACCGAACGACACAGGTGTACCGACACAAGAGCAAAAGGCGACAACAGGCATAAACCAGCCCCTGCTAAAAGTAAAAGCTTACCTGAGCGGACAGGAAATAGAATCTTACCTCGTCGGAGGATACCTGCGCGATATGCTGCTGGGACGAGATTCCTCCGATATTGATATTGCCATAGATGCAGATGCTCTGCAGACAGCCCAGAACATTGCCCAAGCCATAAAAGGGACATATGTCCCCTTAGATGAGAAGCATCAAATAGCAAGAATAATTCTCCATCATGATAACAAACACTACACCATAGACATATCTACTCTGCGAGGCAATATTGAAAGCGACCTCTCTCACCGCGACTTTACCGTAAATGCCATAGCCATCAACCTCACTGATTTAAGTGCAGACAGTTCCACAACTCACATCATTGACCCATTCAAGGGACAAACCGATATAAACAATAAGATAATCAAAGTGGTAAGCAAGACTTCTCTGCAAGAGGATCCCATCCGTATGTTGCGAGCGGTCAGACTCGCTGCCGAACTGCGTTTTACCCTCGACTCCAAAACCGAATCCCTCATCAGCAATCAGAGTAATCTGCTTTTAAAAACAGCAGGGGAACGGGTGCATACAGAGTTGTGTCGACTGATGCACTTTCCAAAAACACACCACTGGTTGCGCGTCATGGACAAACTGGGATTGATGAGTGTTATAATACCAGAACTAGATGAGGCAAAAGGGGTGGAGCAACCCATAGAACATTTCTGGGACGTCTTTGATCATTCCATTGAAACTGTTAAGGCAGTAGAACATATTCTTTACAGGGGAAAAGCAGTATCAAGAAAAAAGGAACCCGTTGATTTTGTCCCCTGGTCACACGAACTGGATATGTATTTTGAAGAACAAATTAGTGGCAATCTAACCAGAAAAGAACTGATAAAGGTTGCTGCTTTGCTTCACGACGTCGCCAAACCACAAACCAGGAGTTTTGCCGAACATGGTAGAGTGCATTTTTTTGGACATCCCCAAAAAGGCTCGGAAATAGCCGGTGATATTCTAACGAGGCTACGCTTTAGCAAGAGAGAGACCAAGATGGCACAAAAAATGATAGAATTACATATGCGCCCCGGCCAAATGAACCAGCCAGGGGAACTACCCACGCGCAGAGCCATTTATCGCTATTTCCGCGACGCAGGCGATGTAGCAATTGACACCCTATTCCTAAACCTCGCCGACCACCTGTCTGCCCGGGGTCCACAGTTAGACATTAACAGGTGGCAAGAGCACGCCGATATGGTAGAATATGTAATTACCAAAAGCCAAAGGGAAAAGGAATTAACAAAACCACACAATTTAATCAACGGACATGCTATAATGACAGGATTCAACTTAAACCCTGGACCATATGTGGGTGAGCTCTTAGAGAAGGTTCGCGAAATGCAAGCAACAGGAGAGATAACTACTACAAAAGAAGCTCTGACAGTGGTACAAAAAATACTTACATCCACAGCGGAGAATAATTGATGCACAGAAAAAATATTGTAAACTTGATAATGGTGCTTGTCCTTTTTGGTTTTGCCATATGGGTGTTATTACCAATCGACAGCACCAGACTCGGCAGAGAAGGGCTCAGTCTGGGATTAGATCTCAAGGGGGGAACACAACTGATATATCAAGCTGACCTCTCACAGAGAGATCCCTCAATGACAGAAAACCAGGCGATGGAAGCCACTATGCAGAAAATTGAAATGCGCATTATGCACGCATTCGGCGGCATCACTGAGCCCATTGTTCAAAAACAGGGAACCGACAGGATTCTAGTGCAAATACCTGGCATCAGGGACGTCAACAAAGCTACCGAACTCATCGGTGCTACAGCGCAACTCAACTTCCGCGAGTATCAATATAATGAAAAAGGTGAGCCAGTACTGGACGAAGACGGTATGCCAATCTGGGTCGTTGCCACAGCAGTTGGATCTGACGGAGAAACCCGCGAGCTCACCGGCAGCTACCTTAAAAGCGCTGTTCCTGGACTACGCCCTCCTCCAGAAAATGCCCCCCTCGTATCCCTTGAATTCAATAAAGAGGGCGCTGAACTATTCGAACAAATAACTCTGCAAAACTGGCACAAACCCTTGGGCATATTCGTAGATGATAACGCTATCTCAACCCCTGTGGTCTTACCAGACGAACAGGTGCGCAAGGGCATAAGCGGAGGCAAAGCATCCATCAGCGGTGGAGACATGACTCTTGACGAAGCCAAGATGCTGGCGGTACAACTTAACTCAGGTGCGCTGAATGCCCCCCTCAGCATCATTAAGCAACAGGATGTTGATCCCACTTTGGGAAAAGACTCCATTGACAAAAGTCTGATTGCCGGAATCATAGGAATCATATTATTGCTGATATTTATGACAGCCTACTACCGCCTGCCGGGATTCCTCGCATGTTGCGCACTTGTTATCTATGGCTCCCTTGTACTGATGGTCTTTAAACTATATCCTGTAACACTGACTCTTCCCGGCATTGCGGCTTTTCTCCTGTCACTGGGAATGGCGGTGGATGCCAACGTGCTCATATTTGAACGAATGAAAGAGGAACTGAGAACAGGGCGAACACTCGGAGCCTCCATTGAGCGAGGGTTCAACAGGGCATGGACCGCCATCAGGGACAGTAATGTCTCTACATTCATCATATGCGGTATACTGTGGTGGCTGGGTGATATGCTGGCTGAGCCAAGAATTGTAGGATTTGCCCAAACACTTATCATAGGCGTTGCATTAAGTATGTTCAGCGCCATCATTATAACACGAACCTTCCTGCGCCTCTTCCCCGGAACACGGCTGGGAAACAAGTCATCACTTTTTAAGGTGTAAATAATGCTCAATTTTGTAAATAACAGATTCTGGTTTTCTCTGGTTTCGGCAATACTGATAGTGGTTAGCATTACATCTTTAGCCTTCTTTGGGTTAAAGCTTGGAATAGAATTCGATAGCGGCTCAACAATGACCCTGCACTTTGAGCATGAGGTAGAACAGGGTGCGCTGCGAGAGTCACTGGCATCAAACGGACACAGCGATGCCATTATTCAACGCAACGGCGACGGAGACTTCTTCATACATACCAGAGAACTGGCTGAAGGGGAAAAAGACGAGGTAGTCAGTAATATAG
>JAGHDJ010000130.1 GCA_021159955.1 Dehalococcoidia bacterium | reverse complement strand
CTACCCACCCTACCCTGTATAATAAGCGTAGTTTTACGCAAAGGCTTGTCGCTGTTAGGGAGAAAGTAGACTAATACCATAAACTTAGCGTATTGCAGGCGGTGGCGTTCGCCGTGAAAAGTTACTCGTGCCGTGACCAATAACGCCTGTCCATAATTATTATGCCGACCTTCCAATTTATGGTCAGGCGAGGAGATTCATATGCGTGAGATTATTTATATTACGGTAGCCGGCGGACTGGGAGTGCTGGGGCGCTATTATATGGTTGGCATAGTTCACAGGTTGCTGGGAACAGGATTCCCTTATGGAACACTAGTGGTTAATCTGCTCGGCTCTTTTCTGATAGGGTTTGTGATGCAGGTCAGTATGAGCACTGATTTAGTACCACGTGCCTTGCGGTTAGCGCTGACACTGGGCTTTCTAGGAGCTTTCACAACCTTCTCTACTTTCAGCTACGAAACTTTCAGCTACCTTGAGGATGGAAATTGGTTAATGGCAGGCGTGAACATACTGGCCAACGTGGTGCCATGTATTATCGCCGTATTCTTAGGATACTTACTTGGTCGGACACTACATGGAGGAGCATAATCATGCGAAATCTTAACGGGGAGCAGGTGCTCATGAGGATTTTTGTTGGCGAATCCGATAAAAGTCAGGGAAAGCCACTATACCAGGTACTGGTAGAGATGCTGCGACGTGAGAAGATAGCCGGAGCCACAGTTTTCCGTGGTATCCTCGGCTTTGGAGCTAATAGCCATCTCCATACAGCTCACATACTCCGCCTCAGCCAAGATTTACCCATCGCCATAGAAGTTGTGGATTCTCAGGAAAATATTGACCGTATCCTGCCTGAAATTGAGCTGGTAATGAAAGATGGACTTATCACCGTGGAGAAGGTGAAGGTTCTGCGATACACGGCAGGGCAATAAGACTCAAAGTTATGTGTTATCTCCCAAGCAGGCAGGTCAAAACGCAGCCCTTACTGCTAAGCAAAAGAACTCTATGAGCCTCCACTCATTTCCGCCACATAAACTACCCCATCCTGACGCAACTTCTCTATCTTCGCTCCATCATACCCCAGAGACAACAATATCTCTCTAGTATGTTCTCCAATAACAGGCGCCGTTCCCCTAACCATTCCAGGGGTGTCCGACAGCTTTGGAATAATGCCAACCTGCTTTGTCTTCCCCCCATCACCATCATCAACTTCTATAATCATCTGCTGCTGAACTACCTGCGGGTCGCTGATAACCTCGTCCATAGCATAAACCTTACCCACACAAACATTCTCTTTAGCCAACAGGTCAAACCACTCGTCTCTGGTTCGGGTAAGAAAAATCTCTTCGAGAGACGAGTATATTTCTTCCTTCTTTTCGCCCGTCGCCCCCTGGTGGGGAATAAAATCTTCCCGCCCCAGCACACGACATAGATTCTCCCAGAAGTGCGGCTCCACACACCCAATGCTGATGTATTTCCCTTCCCTGGTGCGATAATTGTTGTAATAAGGAACTCCGCCATTTATCCACGACTTACCGCGCTCCAGCACCTCACCGGTGGAAAAATAGTGATGCGCCATCATCGTCAGCAGAGAGACAACTCCATCAAGCATAGATACGTCAACATACTGCCCCTTACCAGTCTTCTCCCGCGCCAGGAGAGCAGTGAGTATGCCTATAGCTGCCTGCAGTGAACCAGCGGCATAATCCGCTATCAAATTCAAAGGGATTGAGGGCGACCCGTCGGGGTTGCCGATTAACCCCTGCGCTCCAGCCATCGAGATATAGTTTATATCATGACCCGGCATATTGCGGTAAGGACCTTCCTGCCCATAACCACTGATGGAACAGTAGACAATGCGGGAGTTTATTTTCTTGAGAGTCTCATAATCTACGCTGAGTCGCTTAGCCACGCCAGGACGGAATCCCTCCACTACAACATCAGCTTCTTTCGCCAACCTATAAATAATCTCTCGACCCTCCTCAGACCTGAGGTTAAGAGCAATACTTTTCTTGTTACGACTATATGCAGGGTCAAGCACATCTCCATTCTTCGAGATAATCCAGCCCCTCATATTGGCAGGTACATTTTTAATCAAGTCTTCTCCCTTGCCAGGGGCACGCTCTATCTTAACCACCTCCGCTCCCATATCTCCAAGTATCATAGTACAGTATGGGCCGGGTGCCTGCCGAGATAAATCCAATATGCGTATTCCCTCTAAAGCTAACAATTTTCTTCCTCCTTTTGACTGATTCATACCCTCATTCTAACCGAGAACGGGAGAGTTTCACATAAAATAGACAACTATAAAGAGTTTAAACTACGGCAGGAAGCAAATCAATTCTCGGCATCCATCCAGCTCTGTATCGGTAGCTACACTCAGAGCAACACAAGAATTATTCCCTTCAGCCCAAGCATCATATGCCCTGATAACAAATACCTCTGGTTAAGGAAATTTTTGCCCTCTAACAACCAGAGAGCTTTCCCCTTCATCAGCAAGAACGCAAACTGTAATACTTTGGCACTATGCAATACGGGATATATGACGTATAATCAAAGTCGACCTTCCCTTGTATCTTGAGGGAAGGTTAATTTACTTAGCAGGCAGTGATAGATGAATAAAAGAGTGGTAGTAACAGGAATGGGGGTGGTAACTCCACTGGGGTTAGACCTCCCCTCAACCTGGCAGGGATTGATAAACGGGAAGTCAGGGATAACCCGCATCACATCTTTTGACCCCACTGAGTTCAGCACTCAAATCGCAGGCGAAGTTAAGGGATTTGACCCCAAACAATACTTTGCTGCCAGAGAGGCGCGACGGATGGACCCCTTCACCCATTTCACCGTTGTCGCCAGCCAAGAAGCAGTGAAACAGGCATCGTTAAAAATCAACGCCTCCAATGCCAACGATATTGGAGTGATTATCGGCAATAATAAGGGTGGGATAATAACCCTGTGCCAGCAGATGGAAGTCCTTTCCAAGAGGGGACCACGGAGGATCAGTCCATTCCTGATTCCAATGATGATGGTCAATCGAGCGGCAGCAGAAGTGGCAGCCATAACAGGAGCCAAAGGTTGTAACTTTACCACCGCTTCTGCCTGCGCCAGCGGCGCCAATGCCATTGGCGAAGCATTTCATGTCATTAAAAGGGGCGACGCAAATGTTATGATAACCGGTGGGTGTGAAGCTGCCATCACTCCAATTATCGTCGCCGCCTTCAGTTCTATGAAGGCTCTTTCTTCGCGAAATGACGAACCTCAAAGAGCATCCCGTCCTTTTGACGCCGACAGAGATGGCTTCGTGCTGGCAGAAGGCGGTGCAGCATTGGTTCTTGAAGAAAGAGAGCATGCTATACAGAGG
>JAGHDJ010000046.1 GCA_021159955.1 Dehalococcoidia bacterium | reverse complement strand
TGAAACTTGTGCTCTGGGTCACATTGGAGCTAGCTTTATCCGTGAAGTTGAACCGGGTGAGATTGTTGTTATTAATGATAATGGTGTTCGCAGTATTACCGGAATGAAATCGATGGGCAGAGCGCTGTGTATATTCGAGTATATCTACTTTGCCCGTCCTGATAGCAAGATGAATGACAGACTGATTTATATGACTCGGTCGGGGATGGGGGCAGCACTGGCAAGAGAGTATCCCGTAGATGCCGATTTTGTTATAGGGGTGCCCGATTCGGCAACGCCTGCTGCCATCGGATATGCTAATAGTTCGGGGATACCACTTACCACTGGATTGGTTAAGAATCGATATGTGGGGCGTACCTTTATTGAGCCTGACCAGAGGATAAGGGATATGGGAGTCAGGCTCAAGTTTAGCCCGATGCCCGATGTTCTTGCGGGGAAGAGGTTGGTGGTGGTTGATGATAGCATCGTTCGTGGTACTACTACTCCCAGGGTGATAAAATTACTGAGACAGGCGGGGGTAAGTGAGGTTCATATGAGAGTGTGTTCTCCCCCTATTACTTATCCTTGTTTCTATGGTGTTGATATGGCTACTCACGAGGAATTGATTGCTGCCCGGAAGACTGTTTCTGAGATAGAGGAATTTATTGGTGCTGATTCTCTCGGTTACCTTAGTATGAGTCATCTTATCCAGTCTATCGGTTTACCTAAAGATAATTTTTGCCATGCCTGTTTTACTGGTGAATATCCCATCCCAGTTCAGCTGGGACTGGATAAGATGGCATTGGTAAGGAGTAAAAGCATTGCAACGTGATTTAAAAAAAACAGATAGTGCTTATGCTGCTGCTGGTGTGGATATAGGCGTTGCTGATATTACCAAGGAGCTTATCAAAAAGCATGTAGCTCTGACGTTACGCCCAGAGGTGCTGAGTGATCTGGGGCTTTTCTGTGGGCTCTTTGAGCTCAAGGGCTATAAGGAGCCGGTTATTGTTTCCAGCACTGATGGGGTTGGCACGAAACTCAAGGTAGCTTCTGCCATGGGGAAATTTGATACTGTTGGCGTTGACTTGGTTAATCACTGCGTTAACGATATTCTCATCTCTGGTGCAGACCCCCTTTTCTTTCTTGATTACATTGCGGTTGGTGAGATGATTCCTCAGCAGATAGGGGAGTTGGTTAAGGGGTTAGCATTTGCTTGCCAGCAGGTGAAATGTTCTCTCATAGGTGGAGAAACGGCACAGATGCCGGGGTTCTATGCGCCTGGTGACTGTGAGTTAGCCGGTTTTATTGTAGGGTGTGTGGAAAAAAAGGATATCATTAAATATGAGTCGATCGGTGTTGGGGATGTTGTGTTGGGGTTGCCTTCCAGTGGTATTCACACTAATGGTTACTCTCTGGTGCGGAGTATTTTTGAGATGAAGGATTCTGTGTTGAATACTGTCTATCTGGAGTTTGGGCGAACTCTAGGGGAAGAGTTGTTAGAGCCACATCGATGTTATTACAATCAGCTTAAGCCGGTATTGCGTTGTATTAAGGGGATGGCTCATATAACGGGAGGGGGATTTGGTGGCAATATCCCTCGGATTTTACCGCAGGGCTTATGTGTTAAACTGAGGAAAAATGCGTGGATTGTCCCTCCTATTTTTAACCTGATTGAGCATCAAGGCAAAATTGAAGAAGAGGAAATGTACCGAGTGTTTAATATGGGCATTGGTATGGTTGTTATCTGTGCTCAGGATGATGTCTCGGAGGTTTGCAGTAGAGTTGAGGGCATTAAGCTCATTGGTGAGGTTATAACTCAAACTGATGAGAGACGTGTGATTATAGGGTAGTTGTAGATAATATAGCTACAAAAAAGGTGTTGTGACTAGAGGTAAGGTATATTGAGGGCAATAATTAGTGTTTCTGATAAGTCGGGTCTGGAGGAATTCGCTCGCGGTCTGGCGGAGCTAGAAGTGGAAGTTTTCAGCACAGGGGGTACCAAAAAGGTACTTGCTGACGCTGGAGTTATCGTCCGGGGAGTTTCTGATATAACTGGATTTCCAGAGATACTTGGTGGGCGGGTGAAGACCTTGCACCCTGCAGTTCATGGGGGGATTCTAGCTCGCCGCAACCTTTCTGACCATATGGAAGAGTTAGATAAAAATCATATTGGTGCTATTGACCTGGTAGTAGTTAATCTTTATCCTTTTGTGCAGACTGTTGCTAAGCCCGGGGTTAGCAGTGAAGAGGTGCTGGAAAATATTGATATTGGCGGTCCCACTATGATTCGTGCGGCAGCCAAGAATTTTCCGGATGTTATTGTGGTAGTAGATCCTTCTGACTATAAGGTGGTGCTTAGCCATCTGCGTCGCGGTGGAGTTGGCATGGAGGAGAGAAAGAAGCTGGCACAGAAGGCTTTTCAGCATACAGCCATTTATGATACTGCCATTGCTCAATATCTGCGTCGGGGGGAAGACGGTTTTCCTGAAGAGATGACCATTTCTCTGAAAAAAATCCGTAATCTTCGTTATGGAGAGAATCCTCATCAGGAAGCTGCTTTTTACACTGACAATACAACTGTCGTTGGTAGACCCACCATAGCATCGGCGGAGCAATTAGGTGGGAAAGAGCTTTCTTATAATAACATAATGGATGCTGATGCTGCGTGGGAGATAGTATCCAGTTTTGCCACGCCTACTGTTGTAGTTGTTAAACATGCCAATCCTTGTGGATTGGCTTCCTGCCCCGTTCTGTCGGAGTCATATCGCTGTGCCCTGTCAGGTGATCCTGTGGCGGCTTTTGGCGGGATTGTTGCATGTAATCGCCTGCTTGATATGGAGACTGCTGATGAAATCAGCAAGCATTTCTATGAGATAGTCATTGCTCCTGATTATGATCCCGGAGCGTTGGAACTACTGAAGCACAAGAGTAAGCTGCGCATATTATCTATGGG
>JAGHDJ010000011.1 GCA_021159955.1 Dehalococcoidia bacterium | reverse complement strand
GACCGCTGCTGGCGGGGTATGTGTTTGATACTACGGGCAGTTACAAAATAGCTTTCCTGGCAGGTGCAGGCATTAGTCTGCTGGCGATATTGTTTACTCGTCTCAGAAGGGGGCGTAAGGGTCTGTTGTAGAATCGTGATGGGAACTCAGCGTCTGTAAGCTCATTGGAATTGGTGACACAGCAAGGCGAGTGGGTGTTAACTTACTCCTGCGTCTTCTTTTTGTACAGTTAACGCAAGGCAGTTAGTAGGACAGGCTTCTATGCACTTGAGGCATAGGGTGCACTTATCGGGGTTGAATTCAGGAATAAGTTTTTCAGTGTTCCAGATAATGGCATTGTACTCGCATGCGCGGAAACATTTTTTGCAGTGGGTGCAACCCGAGTCGCATCTAATCCTTCCGGGTATATTTTTGAGCGGTGTATAACTGCACAGGTGGGCTATTTTGGTGTTGGCGGGGATGAGCTCAATGATATTCTGGGGGCATTCGGATATACACAGGCCGCAGCCGACACAGCCATCCCAGTCTATGAAAGCTACGTTCTTGTCAGGATTGATAGAGATGGCATTTTGTGGACAGACCTCGACGCAGTCTCCGAAGCCGAGGCAGGCGAAGGGGCAGGTGCGGTAGCCGCTGAGCCTGAGGGCAGCAGCTTTGCAGGAACTGGTTCCGGAGTTGGTGAATATGGTTTGTGAGTTTCCCGAACAGTGGACGACGGCTTTTTGAGCCATAGCTGCGGAATCAATGGTGATATTGAGGGCAGCTTCAATGGCTTTGATTCTATCGGGGTTTTGGATGGCAACGGGGCAAGGGTTGCTGGAGATAATGCTGGGGTCTGCGGTAAGTGCCTGAGCATAAGCAAAGCAGCCGGGATATCCGCAGGCACCGCAATTCATGCCGGGGAGGGCAGCAGATACATCCTCCGTCTTCTTAACATCATCAGATTCTTCAGGGAGAACTTTGCTGGCAATAAAGATCAAGATGCCTAACGCGCAGGCGATGCCGGTAAGAGCAAGGATGATATTCAAGATTAAACGATGCCTCCGAATCCGAAGAATGTAATGCTGAGGAGCATAGCTGTGATAAAGGCAATGGGAAGACCCTTCATAGCTTCAGGTGCATCTGCGAGGTCAAGTCTTTCCCTGATGCCGGACATAATGGAGAGAACTATGATAAAGCCGACACCGCCGCCGATAGAACTAACCATGCTTTCCACCAGAGAATAGGTTTCTTGAGTATTTATCAGGGTAACGCCTAAGACGGCGCAGTTGGTGGTAATGAGGGGGAGATAGATGCCAAGGGAATTATAGAGGGAAAGATTAGTTCTCTTGATAGTCATCTCAACTATTTGAACGAGGGAAGCGATGACGAGGATATAGATAACTATCTGCATATATTCGGCTTCGAAGGGGACGAGAATATAGTCATGGATAACCCATGTGACGACAGATGCGAGGAACATAACTAGAGTTACGGCAACCCCCATGCTGACGGCGTTGCCGAGTTTTTTGGAGACACCAAAGAAAGGGCAGAGTCCCAGGAAACGAGAGAGGATAAAGTTGTTGATGAGAGCCATCCCGATGAAGATAGAAAATAGTGATGCCATTATTCAATCACCCCTGTGTGTTTAAATAGAGCCATAAGTAAAGCTATGACTAGGAAGGCACCTGGCGCCTGGATGAAGATGGATAGGGGGTGCTCTACCAGTCCTGGTAAAGAGAAGAGCTCGTTTCCGAAGATGGTCAGTGCCCCGGTGCCGAGCAACTGACGGATAAAGGAAATAATAAGGAGGGCGAGCATAAAGCCGATGGCGACACCTAGTGCGTCGGCGATGGAGTAAAAGACGGAGTTTTTAGAGGCAAATACCTCAGCTCTTCCCAGAACGATACAGTTGACGACGATAAGGGGAAGAAAGATGCCGAGCGACTCATATATATCGGGGAAGTATGCCTGGAAGGTTAAGCTAACTATAGTGACGAAAGAAGCAATAATAACAATGAATACAGGTATTCTGACACTGTTGGGTATAATCTTTCTAATGGCAGAGATAATGATATTGGAGCCGAGTAGAACAATAGTTACCCCCATGGTCATACCGAGGGCGTTATCGATGGATGTACTGATAGCAAGAGTGGGGCAGAGTCCCAGAACGAGGACAAATACCGGGTTAGAAACAATAATACCTTTGAGGAAATCCTTCCTCCATCTGGTCATATTAAATAATCCTCCTAAAAATTAGGGCACTTCTTTGATTAGTCTGACTTTTTCAATGGATGTTTCTCTTACAGCGTTGACAGTGGCATTGGAACTGATGGTGGCTCCGGTTAAGGCATCGATCTTGCCGCCATCTCTGGACAGGGCGATATCATCAATGGGAAGGTTGACGAACTGGCTGGTGAAGCTCTTCTCTGTTATTCGAGCGCCGATTCCAGGAGTTTCAGTTTGAGATATGATGATTATGCTCTTAACGGTATTTTCATCTTCCAATCCGACGAGGATTTCTATTTCTCCTCCGTATCCCTGCCCTGAGGCGAGGAAGGCATAGCCGATGATGTCATCCTGCGAGGATATAGTATACAGGTTGTCCTCGTATTTGTAATTTTCAATGGAAGGGAACATCTCCTTCAGCATGTTCTTAACCTTATTGTCCTTTTGTTCCGCAATGGCAGCTTTGGTTATATCGTGGGTGAAGGAGAGAACGCTGACTGCGATGAGAACAACAACGGTAAGAACGAGGATTGGGAGAGCTTGTTTAGCTTTTGAGTTTTTCACTTAGCTGATTCTTTCTGGAAGCCGTAGGGAGTTGGTTTTATGTATCTATCAATGAGAGGGGTAAGAGCATTCATAAATAAAATAGAGTAACAGACACCTTCAGGCATACCGCCGAAGAGTCTGATGACAACGGTCATTATGCCGGCACCGACTCCGAAGATAACCTTCCCCCAGTTGGTAATAGGAGAAGTAACATAATCGGTAGCCATAAAGAATGCTCCGAGCATAAGTCCGCCGGCTAAAACAGAGAAGACAGGATCTTCACCCAGGATGAAGGAGAATAGGGCAACGGTGCCGATATAACATATGGGTAGATGCCATGTGATGATATTAACGGATATCAGGATAATACCGCCGATGATGATGAGTATGGCGCAGGTCTCGCCCATAGAGCCGCCGATGTTGCCGATGAGAAGGTCTTTATACATAGCAGTCTTGTCTGCGATATCCATAGCGAGAGGTGTGGCTGTTGTGATGGCGTCTGTTGAGAGGGAGAAGTATGTGGGTAGAGACCATGTGGACATTTCTCTGGCAAAGCATATGGAAAGGAAAGCCCTGCCGCCGAGTGCGGGATTGAATATGTTGTATCCGAGTCCACCAAATGCTTCTTTGACTATGGCGATGGCGAATACACTGCCGATGACTACCATCCAGATGGGTAAGGTAGGTGGTAGCGTGAGGGCAAGAAGGAGTCCAGTGACAAGGGCACTGCCGTCCATAACAAACTTTCGCCCTCTGAGTTTTTTAATAGCATATTCGGTGACTATAGAAGATAAGATAGCGGCAGAAATAATACAGATGGCACGGATGCCAAAATAATAGATAGAGGCACCCGCGGGGAGAATAAGGGTGAGTGCTACTGTGTTCATAATAGAACGAGAAGATTTGCCTTTCCAGATATGCGGGCTGGTTGATACCATGAAGTTTTTTTCCGGCGTCATTTCCTGGTCCTCTTCTTGTTCAATTCGCTCTTTGCTGTTTTGATATATTCAACGATGGGTATATTGGCAGGGCAGGAGAAGGAGCAGGAGCCGCACTCAATGCAGTCTGCAATATAGGCATCCTGACAGGCATTATAATTGTGGGTTTTGGCATATTTGACATACATATAGGGTAAAAGGTGCATCGGGCAGGCATATACACAACGCCCACAGCGGATGCAGTTAGATTCGATAATAGGGGCAGCGTGTTCTATCAGGATGCTGTTACTGCCCTTAAGTATGGGGAAGTTAAGGTCAAAGTGGGCAATTCCCATCATTGGACCGCCCAGGATAAGCTTATTTGCATTCTCTTTCATGCCTCCGCAGTAGTCAATAAGGGCGCTGATGGGGGTACCGAATCTGACGAGCAGATTTTTGGGTTCGTTGACCAGTCCGGATACGGTAACCACGCGTTCAATGAGAGGTTTATCTTCGTATACTGCGTCGTAGATGGCTTTAACGGTACTGACGTTATGGACAACAATGCCGACATCCAGAGGTAGTCCTCCAATGGGAACCTCCCTGCCAGTGATGGTGGTTAAGAGAGTTTTCTCACCTCCCATGGGGTATTTGGATTTCAGAGGGACAATCTTAAAATTGTCCTGCATCCCCATCTCGCAGATGAGGTTAGCTAAATGGGTAATGGCGTCCGATTTATTGTCTTCAATGGCGATGAAAATAGAGTCGGGGTTAAGGACTTTCTGCACCAGCTTCAGTCCGAGGAGTATCTTTCCTCCCTGCTCCAGCATAAGTCTGTGATCGGCTGTGATATATGGCTCGCATTCACATCCGTTGAGGATGAGGGTGTCTATATTCTTGCCCTCAGGAGGCATGAGCTTGACCTGAGTGGGGAAACTCGCACCGCCCATACCGACTATGCCGGCTTTACTTACCAGATTGAGAATGTCCTGTGATGAAATGTTTTCGGGGTCTCCTGCTGGTTCCGTCTGTACCCAGTTGTCCTCTCCATCGGAGGTGATAATGACGGCGTCGGTGAGGTGTCCTGTGGCATGATTGATGATTTTGGTGGTGCCCGATACCTCTCCTGATATGGTGGCGTGTAATGCAGCGGAGACGAAGCCCCCGGCTTTGCCGATAATCTCGCCGGTCTTAACTTTGGTGCCCCGCTTGACGATGAGTTCGCAGGGAGCACCAATGTGCTGCTGCATAGGAATAATAACCTTCTGGGGCAGCGGCAGTGGCTCAATGGGGTTGTGCTCCGTGAGTTTGTTCTCGGGGACCTTTATCCCCCGCGTCGCACTCTTTTTTTTGAGTATGACCTTTTGCACTTGTATGACATTACCTTTCACCTTTGAGATAAGGGGATAGCCCTGAGGAGTGGCTTATATGCCTGTTGGAGTCTATGATGAGACATTCTACATCATGTAGGGATTCGACAAACTCCATACCGTCATCCGGTCCCATTACAAAAACTGATGTGGCTAGCACGTCGGCACGAGTGCAGTTGTCGGCTATTATACTCACACTGATACACCCGCTGGGTGAAAACCCCGTTCGCGGGTCAAGGATGTGGTGGGCTTTTTTCTCGGGGTCAAAGTAGCGCTCATAGTTTCCTGATGTGGCTATTGCCTTGTCTGACAACTCAAAAGTTGCGATACTCTGGCTGGTGTCATCAGGGTTGACCAGGGAAATGTTCCACGGCTCACCGTCAGGCTTACCTCCTATGGTGCCCATATCTCCGCCTGCATTTATCAGCGCATATTCAACGCCTCTATTGCGAAGAACATCAAGCGCTGCATCAACCACATAACCTTTGGCTATGCCGCCGAGGGTTATCTTCATACCATCCGTTTTAAAGTATATTTTGTTACTCTCAACGGCGATTTTGTCCCATCCGACCAGTGGAAGCACTTCTGCAATGCGTGCTTTTTGAACGGTTTCTTTCTCTTTCCATAGTCCCTCTTTCCACAGGTCCAATAGTGGCTGGACGGTTATATCAAAGCTGCCGCCGGTGAGTTCTCCATAGTCTTTAGAATCCATTATCAGTTCGCGCATGGTGTGCGATGGATTGTTAAGGTATCCATTTTGATTGAGTTTATATGCTTCGCTGGTGTTATCGAAGGTGGATGCTGTGCTTATCACTTCTTCCATTCGCTCGAAGGCAGCATCTATGGCTTCTGTTGCTGTTGTTTTATCTTTTGAATAGACAGTAACTGTGACGTAGGTATCCATTAAGGTGCGAGTTTCCTCAAATTCCTTAGCGGTGCTACATGCAGTGACTGGGATAATAAGCAATGGGATTAAAAGTATCAGTAGTCCTAGTGTAATCTGGCGAAAATGGGTTGGCACTTGTTTTGTAAGATGATGCATATAGTTATAAAAAGATTGATAAAATCATATTACTAACTGGAAGAACTGCTATTATACAATATCGCTGAAGGAAAGTGCAAATCCAATTTCTCTAAGTTATGAAGCGGTAATGGTAAGTCAGGGGGTGTGTCCCTTTTTTAATATCTTAGTCAGATAATTCCTTTGCGTGTATTTTGGGATAAGAACAGTGGCAAGTATATTACCAATGTGTTGAGATGATGGGACTCCTTGACTATGATGGTAAAATAGGGGTAGGAGAATAGTAAAATTGGGATTGAGTTAGCTTTGTGAGTGGAAGGTAGTTTTTATGGTTAAAGCGTGTTCATTCTGTGAAGAATGTGATGTGAGAACGTTTGAGTCGTCCGAGTTTGTTTTTGAGCCTCTGCCTGAGATATCCCGAGCACGCAGGGTTTTAATTAAGCCATGTGCGCGGTATCCCGTGCCATACCCTGTTACAACCAGCAGGGAAACCTTGGAGACGGTTGTTAATGCCATTCGCAGGGTAAGTGACGCGGATATATTGTTTTTGGAAGGGAATCCCGATGGGGTGTCTATGAACTCCATTTATCGTACCTTGAGCTACGATTTTCCGCGGGTGTTAACCCTTAACGTTCAGGATTGTTCTCTTGTTGAGGTGGAGAACCCGTTGAATAAGGCGTTCGTTTTGAATACCTTCTGGTTGCCGAATGTGGTGTTATCCTGTGATTATCTGATAACGATAGCCCCGTTTGAGGT
>JAGHDJ010000016.1 GCA_021159955.1 Dehalococcoidia bacterium | reverse complement strand
CAGGGCGCGAGATGCTGGAGCGAATGCTGATCACGCAGAAGACCATGCAGCATCTGGTAGAGGCGGTGATGGAAGAAAAAAAAGAACAGCCTGTCGCTGACGATTCTGCGGTTGAAGAAACCACAGATGAGAAAGAGTAGCTGTTACCCTTCTTTGGTGTGGGTTCATAATATGAGATGTTATTTTAGAGGAGATAAAGGATAGAAATGAAGGACATATTGGGTAGTAGGATAGTTCCCATGGTGATTGAATCCAGCGCCAAAGGCGAGAGAGCATTTGATATATACTCGCTGTTGCTGAAAGAGCGCATCATTATGTTAGGTTCGCCGATTGATGACCAGGTTGCCAATCTTATAGTGGCACAGCTTCTCTATCTGGAAAGAGAAGATCCTGACAAAGATATTAATCTGTATATTCATTGTCCCGGCGGAATTATAAGTGCGGGTCTTGCCATATATGATGCCATGCAGCTCGTGCGTCCTGATGTTTCAACTATTTGTATGGGGCAGGCTGCTAGTATGGGCACAGTACTCCTTTGTGCCGGAGCTAAAGGGAAGCGCTATGCTCTTCCTAATGCGACCATTCATATGCATCAGGCGGCAGGTGGTGCCCAGGGACAGGCATCGGATATCGAAATTGCTGCTCGTGAGATAATGCGCATACAGGACATAGTGCAGAACATAATAGTCAAGCACACCGGTCAGCCATTGGAGAAGATTACCCACGACAGCGACCGGGATTTTTATCTCAGCGCGGAGCAAGCGGTGGAATATGGCCTAGTGGATGAGATATTGGGTGCTTCGTCTGACTGAACGACGTTACTGTGAGCAGTCGAACATAGTTTGGTGCTAGCAGGGTGATTGCAGTTTTGTTGACTGATATGTTACGTTACCATCTCGTTGATGTATTCACTTAAGTCATAGCCATCAAGGACATTTCCGTCCTTATCTACTATCAGTTTTTCTGTGGTGTCTATCCTGACGTTGCCTTCGCTGAAAGTCTTGATAGTGCTGATTATAAGGGGTAGCTCCCGGACAAAGCCGTGCTGCCGTATGAGCTTGAACAGGGGATAGTCTTCGCCCTGATTTTTCTTAATGACACTTAGCGATGAATGCTTTAATTCCTGCCAGTATGAATCGAAGGGCTCTCCATAGATGGGGAAGGTGCAATATGTAACCGCAGGACCACGGTCCAGTTCTGGCGTTACCAGGTGAAGCATAACCCCGCTTTCCTGGCTCTCCTCTTCGATTAACTGCCATATCACTTCTCTCCATGTGCCTTTAGGTCCGCCTGGAGATGCCGGGTGCAGGTTAACCATATCGTATTTCTGACACATTTCTCTGCCGACGATGAGCATATATCCTGCCAGAATGCTGATATCGGGATGAAAATCACCCAGCAGGTGCATTATTTCTCTGTCATAATCCTTACGCCAGTCTTCGGATTTCTCAACTACCCCCGTATTTTTGAAGCGATTGAACGATAGACAAAAAAGAGGGATATCATATTGTTTCACCATCTCAATGAATTGGTCGCTCCCTTCTGCCTCTCCCTTTTCTCTATTGCAGAAGACAAACGGTATTTCCACGTTCAATGTGCCACTCTGGATATTACTCCACACAGTTTCCAGTAATTTGCGTGATCCCTCGCCTCTACCTGTTGAAAACCATCCGATGCGATACATTACTATCTCCCTGGAAAGAATTTATGTAAAAATTTCTCTTTGACGCTGCTCACGCGTACCAGCGGGTTTGTCCGATGTCCGACTATGTTGCCTTGAGATAGCGCCTGGAGAAAGTCGTCTCGCCCATTAAATTCGGGCATTTCCACATAGGCATTTCCGATTTCATTCACTGTGTGGGCATCGCTTCCTGCGCTGGCTATAAGCCCGTGTTCCTGTGCGAACCTCTTTATTTTGTCAGTGTTACTGAGGAAGGAAGAGCGTGAATTGAAGACTTCAATAATATCAATATAAGATATAATCTCCTCTACCACTTTTTTGGGCATGGCGGATGGGTGCAGGCGACTAAATGGATGAGGAATACATATCATCCCCCCCTGTTGCTTGATTCTAATAGCGGTCTCTTTCGGTGAGAGTCCGTTTGGTATGTCGTGGGAGAGGAATAATCCTATCATATCTCCCGCAGTGGTTAGTACCTCTTCGGCAACGATTATGGTAAAGGGGGCTATCTTTTTCATTTCTATGGCGCCTGCGGCAGTCCCATGGTCTGTCACTGCCAGGCAGTTGATGCCAATCTCTTGGCAACGATTTATAACTTGTTCCAGCGTTGTCCCAGAATCCGGAGAATATTTGGTGTGCAGGTGAAAATCGGCTTTTAACAATCTGCTTTACCCACTTGCTCTTTCCATGTATTTCCCGGTACGCGTGTCTACTTTAACGATATCCCCGGTGTCGATAAACATTGGGACCTGAATGACAATGCCTGTTTCCATTGTCGCGGGCTTATTGCCTGCTGTTGCAGTATCTCCCTTAAAACCTGGTCCTGTTTCTGTAACTTGCAGGTCGACTGATGTGGGCATTTCCACTCCCAGTGGTTTATCTTTATAGCTTAATATGACCAGTTCAATACTTTCTTTAAGGTAGTTGATGGCATCTCCCAGCTGCTTTGCTGTGAGGGGAATCTGTTCAAATGTTTCATTGTCCATAAAGTAGTATAGTCCGTTGTCGCTGTATAGATACTGGGCTGAATTCTGATCAAGACGCGCCTTGTTGAATTTCTCGCTGGCTTGAAAAGTGCGTTCAACTGTATGTCCGAGCATAACGTCGCGAAGTTTCAGCCGCAGTTGGGCACTGCCACGCCCTATCTTGATGTGCTGATAGTCGATGACACGATAGAGCTGTCCATTTATTTCAATGGTAATACCTTTTTTAAGTTCACTTGCGCCGATAATCATATTTACGCTTCTCCCTGCGGTTTTAATTTATTGGCTTTACTGAGAATTCTCACCTTACCGTTTTCCATTACGGTGGTGTCTTCTATTCGCACTCCGCCCCATCCCGTCAAATATATGCCTGGTTCGATGGTAAACACCATTGTATCAGATAGAATGTTCTCTGATACAGGGCTGACAGATGGGCTTTCATGGGGGGCTAATCCAATGCCGTGACCCAGACTGTGACCGAAAGCGGTTCCGTAGCCGTATTGTTCTATGATGGAGCGCGCTATATTATCGGCCTGTTTTGCCGACATTCCCGCTTGAATACCTTCTATAGCTGCAGCTTGTGCCCTGTAGACAATCCCATATATCTTGCTGAACATCGGGTCTCTGTCTGGTCCCAGACAGATGGTTCTGGATAAGTCGCTGCAATATCCCTCAACTTTAGCTCCCATATCAATGATTACGGGTTCGCCGGCGCGAATGATTCGTTCTGTCGGTTTGGCATGAGGTAAGGCTGAACGCGGACCAGAGGCCACGATTATTTCAAAGGGTATGGTTTCACTGCCATTATCTCTCAATAATCTTTCTATTTGCCAGGCTACCTCTTTTTCTGTCATGCCTTCTTTTACAGTAGAAGACACCTGTTCAAAAACGGAATCGGAGAGTTTTACTGCTTTGCTGATAAGCTTTATCTCTTCACTGTCTTTAAGTGAGCGAATTGATTCTATCATTCTTTCTGTAGGTATTAGAGAGAATTCTCTCCCGTTGCTGTTTGACGATATGGCGAAGTGCTTGTATGTGGCAAAAGAAAGGTCATTTGCTTCAAATCCTATGCTGTGCAATCCCCAATTGAAGGCTATTTCTGT
>JAGHDJ010000094.1 GCA_021159955.1 Dehalococcoidia bacterium | reverse complement strand
TCCACCCGCAGAGCGTAATACATTCCATGGTAAGTTTTATAGATGGCTCCACCAAGGCACAGATAAGTCCGCCGGATATGCGACTGGCGATACAATATGCTCTATTTTACCCTAACCGCCCATTAAATACATATTTGCCGGCATTAGAATGGGACAAGATAACCCAATTAACCTTTAAGCAAATACCCATTGATAAATTCCCCTGCTTTAATCTCGCTATTAAAGCGGGAAAAATGGGTGGGACATACCCCGCTGCACTCGCAGCCGCAGACGAAGTAGCAGTTGGACTATTTCTGTCAGGCAGGATTGGCTTCCTCGATATCCCAAAAATAATAGAGTATGCCCTTATTCAGCACAAAACAAAATCGCATAACCCTTCACTGGATGATATCCTCGCTGCCGATGTAGAAGCCAGAAAATACGCCCAAGAATGGAGTCCAGAGTAACAGAATGACTGTCAATATAATTATAATCATATTCATCCTGTCTGTCGTAATTCTCATTCACGAGCTGGGGCACTTCCTCACTGCCAGAGCCGCAGGGGTGAGAGTTTATGAATTCGGAGTCGGCTTTCCGCCGCGGTTATTTGCTTTCAGACGCGGAGATACAGAATATTCACTAAACCTCATACCCCTCGGCGGCTTCGTTAAAATGCCCGACAGAGAGGATACTTCTCCAGGCAGCCTTACCAGTAAGAGTCCGTGGAGGAGACTGGCAATAAGTGCAGCAGGACCAATAGCAAACATAATATTAGCCTTTGTCATCTTTTCCATCGCTTTCATGATACCAGTAACTGTTGTCACCGGAGGGGAAGGTATAAAGGTGGCTCACGTAGCCCCTAATTCACCAGCAGCAGAAGCGGGTATCAGGGAAGGAGATGTAATCCTGAGTGTCAGGGGACAACCGGTGGAATCATTCACCAATATTCATAACATCATCGACGACCGTCTGGGACTGGAAACAGAAATGACACTTATGAGAGGCGATAGTAAGATTAGTATCAGCCTTACTCCGCGTGTATCTCCCCCTGAAGGAGAGGGACCCCTGGGTGTCGAGCTGAGATGGGTAACACCACACACTGTCGTGCATCGCAACTCGTTCTGGAAATCCATCACCAGCAGCGGAAGCATAATAATACATATGCCTGGTATGATAAGAGAACTCCTTCCCTCAATCATACATAACCCAGGGGATACCCTGAGAGGCCCCATAGGTGCCGCCCAGATAACCGGTGAGGCAATAGAGTATGGCGTCGCCTCGGTAGTCGCTCTAGCCGGAAGTATTAGCATCGGAGTAGCTCTGTTCAATTTATTGCCGGTTCCTCCACTCGACGGAGCCGGAATGTTATTAGCTATCGTAGAGTTAATACGTCACGGCAAACGCATTCCCATCAGGAAAGAACAATTGATATATACATTGGGAACCGCTCTGCTAATAACACTTACAGTCCTGATATGGTACAATGATGTCCTTCGCCTCGTCAGAGGGTAAATTTACTAATATGATTAAACGCCGTATTTCCAAACCCGTTCAAATCGGTAATGTTATGGTCGGCGGCAACGCCCCTGTCGTAGTCCAATCTATGACTAAAACGGACACCAGAGATGTTCCCAGTACCATAAATCAGATATGTGAACTGCAAGAATATGGCTGCGAGCTAATCAGAATAGCAATTCCCGACATGGAGGCAGCACAAGCTGTTTCAGAAATAAAAAAAGGCGTCAATGTCCCCGTCATCGCCGATATCCACTTTGATTACCGACTTGCTCTGGCAACCCTGAAAAATGGCATTGATGCGTTGCGTCTCAATCCGGGAAATATCGGGAACAAAGCGGAAATTAAGGCGGTAGTTAAAGCTGCTCATGAACGGGGGATACCCATTCGCATTGGAGTGAACACAGGTAGTATGCCAAAGAACAGCATTGCTTCCACTAAAACTCCTATAGTTGAACAAATGGTCAAAATAGCTATGAACCAGGTACACCTCCTGGAAAGCATGGACTTCAACCTCATCAAGATTTCACTAAAAGCATTTGATGTACCCACCACAGTGGAGGCATACAAGTCCATTGCCAACAAGACATCATATCCCCTGCATATCGGTATTACCGAGTCAGGACCCCCACCAACAGGAGACATCCGCAGTGCGGTGGGCACAGGCATACTATTATCCCACGGCATCGGTGATACCATCCGAGTCTCACTCACTGCAACACCACACGAAGAAGTGACAACCGCATATGAAATTCTCAAAGCCCTTAATTTACGCGAGTACGGTCCCACATTAGTAAGCTGCCCTACCTGTGGGCGGTGCGAGGTAGACCTGGTAAAACTAGCACTACAGGTAGCAGAAAATTTGCGAAGTATCCACAAACCAATAAAAGTGGCAGTGATGGGCTGCATGGTAAACGGACCAGGAGAAGCAAAAGATGCTGATATTGGCATTGCATGCGGTAAGGGGCAGGGAATTCTCTTTTGTAAAGGCAAAAGACTTCGCACGGTATCAGAAGAGGACTTGCTGACGGAATTATTTACCGAGATAGAAAAACTTATCTAAAACTTCTTCCTAACAATAGCTTATACTGCACATCAACAATAATTCCTGTCACGAAAGAAAGACAGCAGATAAAGGAGTAACGGAAAAGAGAAAATGCGCTTATCTAAAATCTTGGGGAAAACCTTACGGCAAACGCCAGTAGAAACAGAAAGTATCAGTCATCAACTTATGCTGAAAGCAGGGATGATATATCAAGTGGCAGCAGGAGTATATTCGTATCTCCCCTTCGGGTGGCAGGCATTGCGCAAAATAGAGGGCATCATACGAGAAGAACTGGATGCCATCGATGGTCAAGAATTAAGGATGTCTGTACTGCAGCCAATAGAGCTATGGAGCAAGACGGGACGAGATTTAACCTTTGGGGATAATCTCTTTACTCTCAACGACCGACGAGGACGCCAATTCTGTCTCGGTCCTACTCATGAAGAAGCTATCACCGACATCGTCGCGCACAACGTCAACAGCTATCGCGATTTACCTCTTTTACTATACCAAATTCAAACCAAATTCAGGGATGAGCCACGCCCACGAGGGGGACTGTTGAGAGTAAGAGAATTCGACATGATGGATCTCTACAGTTTC
>JAGHDJ010000089.1 GCA_021159955.1 Dehalococcoidia bacterium | reverse complement strand
GTAGACCCGACGGGCATGGTGTTAGATAAATAGCTGCTGCAAGCTCTGTAATGCTACTGGGTTTATAAGGAATCTACACTGGTAATGATAACAAAGGTTGTGTTTGAGATAATAGACTCTATCTGTTGTCCTTCCACCAGCAGGCAAGAGGTATTTTGACAAGTCCCAGATTAGCTAGTATAATCAATTGCATTCTGCAATTTATTTTCTCCCAAAGAGGTAGTTCTGGCGAGACGGAGTTACTTAGCCCTAAATGGAGATGAATAGGGGGTTGTTGGTGAGTCAACTTAACACCGAAGTTCTGATTATTGGTGGTGGTATTCTTGGTACCGCAGTAGCCAGGGAACTTTCTAAATATAAGGTTGATGTTACCTTAGTGGAAAAAGAGGTTGATATTGGATGGGGTTCCACTAAGTCTAATTCCTGCTTAGTGTGTCAAGGAGCAGATGCCCTATCGTTCCGTAAGGAGTACCGCAACAGTAAGTTTGTCTGGGAAAGTATGCCCCTGATGGAACCCCTCTGTCAGGAGCTTGACGTGCCCTTTCGCAGAGTGGGTGAGCTATCGGTAATCAGGAATAATGATGAGCTCTCTAAGTTTGTCAAACTGAAAAGGAAACAGGAAGAGTGGGTTCCCGATATGACTCCCCAGCGCTTTATCGACAGAGAAGAACTCAGTCGTATGGAGCCCAATGTCAGCAAGAAATTCATCGGTGCCTTATATGATCCCGATATGGCTGTTACCGACCCCGTAAGACTGGCTATTGCCCTGGCTGAAAATGCTAGAGATAATGGCGTTAATGTGATGACGGGAATAAAGGTGCTGGATATATCTCAAAGCAATGATGGGTTCGAAGTTCAGACCACACAGGGAAATATTAGTGCCAGATTTATCATCAATACTGCAGGGGTGTTTGCTGACAAGATAGCGGCTCTGTTAAATGCTGACAATTTTGTTTTATATCCTGTCAAGGGATATGTGGGCATTCTGGATAAAAAGGTGGGAAAACTAGTCAGCCATAATATACTAGCCAGACCCCAAGCCCCCGGTGAAATGAATATAGTGACCCCTTCGATACATGACAACCTGTTCTTCGGCATTCAGCTTCGACTAGCCAGGAGGGGCGATTGTTCCAATGATAAAGAAATGGCTCGCAAGGCGCTGGTGAACGCCCAGGAACTGGTGCCTGATATATCGGCGAAAGATATTATTACTGCTTTCAGTGGCTTCATAATGTACCGTAATTTTGAAATGGGGTGGCATGAGTGCGTTGTCAGGGCTTCAGATAAGGTGCCGAGATTTATCACTTTGGTCATAGGTTTCCCGGGCATAAGTGCGTCCCCTGCAGCAGCTAAGGAAGCAGTTAAGTTGTTGGCGCAGGAAGGACTTGAGTTAGAGGAGAGATCTGATTTTGACCCCTATCGAAAGGCAATAGTGGAGTTCAGCGAGCTTCCTGAAGAAGATAAGAAAATCCTTATTGCTAAGGATAGTAGATATGGTCATGTGGTGTGCCGCTGTGAAACCGTTACCGAGGGAGAAATAGTGGAAGCCATCAAGAGGGGAGCTACTACCCTTGACGGAGTTAAGTATAGATGCAGACCTGGTATGGGACGTTGTCAGGGCGGGTTTTGTGGCCCTCGAGTAACGGATATCCTTGCCAGAGAGCTTGGCATCTCCAGGGAAGAAGTGACCAAAAAGGGAGAGGATTCGCGCCACTTGCTTTATAGAAATAAGGAATTGTTAGGGAAGAATTAGCTATGAGACTGCAGGATGTGGATGTAGCGGTTATTGGGGCCGGGCCGGCTGGTATGGCTGCTGCCATAAAAGCCAAAGAGGCTGGAGCAAAAAAGATACTCATCATGGAGAGAGCGGAGCAACTGGGAGGGCTTTTGCACCAGTGTGTCCATAACGGCTTCGGTATGTTTTATTTCAACGAGGACCTTACAGGTCCAGAGTATGCTCATCGCTTTGTTGAGAAGGTTGTTGACCTGAACATCGAACTGCTGCTGGAGACTATGGTTATCAATATTTCTCCCGACAGAGAAATTTCTGCCATCAGTAGTAAGGAAGGCTATGTCAATTTTACTCCCAGGTCTATTGTTTTAGCTATGGGGTGCCGTGAGAGGAGTCGCGGTGCAATAAATATCCCAGGTTCAAGACCATCGGGTGTCCTTACCGCAGGAACGGCGCAGCGATATGTCAATGTTGAGGGGTTTCTTCCCGGCAAGAAGATAGTAATTCTGGGGTCGGGCGACATCGGGATGATTATGGCTCGGCGACTAACATTGGAGGGAGCCAGGGTGGAAGCAGTTGTGGAGATGCTCCCTTACGTGGGAGGGCTTATCCGCAATGAGGTCCAGTGTATCCAGGATTTTGATATACCGCTCTTCGTAGGACACACTGTGACACGGATTTATGGTGATCCGCATATAGAGGCAGTTGCCGTAGCCAAAGTGGACAAGAAGTACAACCCCATTCCCGGCACGGAAAGAAGAATAGAGTGTGATTCCCTGCTTCTCTCAGTGGGGCTTATTC
>JAGHDJ010000032.1 GCA_021159955.1 Dehalococcoidia bacterium | reverse complement strand
GGTATGTGGTATGTAATCGTAAGCCAGCTTGCGATTGAATCCGTTTTCGCAGCGGGTGCGGGCGGCAAAGAGGCCATAGGTGATAGTTTGTGAGTAAAGGTCGGCAAAGTCCTCTTTGGTAAGACCCCCAATGAGGTATTTCTGAAATGCCTCGTAGAAGCCGAGAATATTGCCTTTGCCCTTGTCCGCTTCTTCCTTCAGTTCTTCTATGATGACCTGTTCTTTCAGGAAGCGGGTTCTCTTTGCTAGTTCGGTGGCTAGGGATTCTGCGGTATATGTTTTTGGAAGGGAGAAGGAGAGAAATTTGCCCAGCAGGTTAAGAAGCTCCGCTTCCTTTTCTATTGGAGGGATGGTCTTTAGTTCGTGTATGATGAAGGGTCTGGCGCTAAGGACTTTGTCAATTAAAATCCCGTCGCGATACAGTCGGAATTCAAAGAAATCCGTTAAGATGAGGTTGGGGAAGGTATTTTTATATCTCCTGAGTTGTTCTGTGTGTTCAATCTGGTCAAGGTTCTCACCGGGCTTCTTTGCCTCTATGTAGCCCACAATGCTCTGCTGTCCGTCCCAGATTCTGAAATCTGGATTTCCAGCCTCAGTTTTCTTGGGCAGGGTGGTAACGTGAGAATGTTTTCTGCCGCTTGAGATGGCAAAATCCTTGAGGAGTTTTTCCAGACTGGAGTAATAGCTCTCCTCTCGGGCATCACCCATCTTGGCGACCTGGAATATTCGTTTGAAGTATTCCTTGAGCACATTGCCTCACTTTGAGATTGCTTCGCTCCGCTCGCAATGACAAAAAGAAACGTCATTGCGAGGAGTCCTTCCTTGGAAGGACGACGAAGCAATCCCCCCACAGTATCTATGATATCAGGAGAGGAGATATCCTCACAAGTTTATGTCGTTGAACAGAGTTCTCACTGCCTCTGCAGACTGTTTCAGTGCTGCACTCTCTTCCGTCGTCAGGTTGACTTCGATGATTTGCTCAATGCCGTCTTTGCCCAGTTTTACAGGCACGCCAAGGAAGACTCCTTTTATATCGTATTCGCCATCGAGATATGCGGCGCAGGGTAGAATCTTCTTTTTGTCCAGAACTACGGCATCTACCATCTGCGCGACTGCCGCTGACGGGGCGTAGAAGGCACTGCCTGTTTTCAGGAGGGATACTATCTCGGCACCGCCGTTCACTGTTCGTTCTACTATGTTCTTAATGCTCTCTTCGGGTAGCATCTCTGTTAATGGAATGCCGCCGACGCTTGCCAGTCTGGGCAGGGGAATCATAGCATCACCATGCCCTCCCAGGACGAAGGCGGATATGTCTTCTACCGATACGTTTAGTTCCTGAGCGATGAAGGTTTTGAATCTACCGGTGTCCAGGATGCCAGACATACCAAGAACGCGGCTTCGGGGGAAATTGCTTATTTTGAGAGTCAGTTGTGCCATAATGTCCAGCGGGTTGGCAACTACTATGATGACGCAGTCGGGAGAGAATTTGACGACATTTTCAACGACATCCTTGATGATTTTAGAGTTGGTGGCTATCAGGTCATCACGGCTCATTCCCGGTTTTCGGGCTACTCCCGATGTGATGATAACGATATCGGAATTGGCGCTTTCTTCATAGCTGTTGCTCCCTGTGATGAGGGAACTGTTGGAAGTAATGGGTCCGCTCTCGAGCAGGTCGAGAGCTTTTCCCTGAGGCATCCCTTCAATGATATCTATCAGGATGATATCGGCGTAGTCTCTTTCTGCCAGTCTCTGAGCACAGGTTGCTCCGACATTCCCCGCACCGATTATGGTTATTTTACTGCGCATCAGTATTATGCTCTCCTGCCAGTTGATTTTTAAAGATTCAGGATGTTTCCATCTTTTCTATTATAGCATCTGCTACCTGTGATGTGCCCACGGGGGTTCCACCGGTGCCAAATTTCAGGTCGTAGGTAACACTTGTTCCTTCGACGACAACCTCAGCAATTGCCTGCTCCAGTTTATTTGCCGCTTCTGCTTCCCCGATGTGCCGCAGCATCAGCATTCCTGAGAGTATGGTTGCCATTGGGTTGGTCTTATTCTGCCCGGTGTATTTGGGAGCGCTGCCATGTGTGGGTTCGAAGATGGCTATTTCTTCGCCGATATTTGCTCCTGGTGCCATACCCAGACCGCCTACCAGTCCGGCGCACAGGTCTGAGATGATGTCTCCATAGAGGTTTGGCAGGACGAGGACGTCATATTGCTCGGGGCTGCGCACCAGTCTCATACACAGGGCATCCACGATGACGTCTTCAAACTCAATGTCGGGATATTCTTTTGCCACCTCGCGGGCGGTGGAGAGGAATAGCCCATCGGAAAACTTCATAATATTGGCTTTATGGATGGCGCTGACCTTCTTGCGACCGTTCTTGCGGGCGTGTTCAAAGGCAAATTTAACGATGTTCCTGCTGCCCGATTCGGATATCGGTTTGAGGCTGATGCCCGAATCCATTTTTACCTGTATTCCCAGAGTGACTGCCAGCAAGTCTATCAGCTTCATCGCTTCTTCTGTTCCCCGCTCAAATTCGATGCCGCTGTAAAGTCCTTCGGTATTTTCTCTTACTACTACAAGGTCAATGTCCTGATAGCGGGAAGGAACCCCCCGGTAGCTCTTGCAGGGGCGCAGACAGGCGTAGAGGTTTAATCTCTGTCTCAGAGCAACGTTGACACTGCGGAACCCTGTGCCTATAGGTGTGGTTACGGGACCCTTTAATGCCACTTTGTTTTTTTTGATAGACTCTAACACTTCGCTGGGCAGGGGAGTGCCTGTTTCTTTCATTGCGATGCTGCCGGCGGATACTATGTCCCAGTTGAATTTAACTCCTGTAGCTTCGAGAGTTCTACGTGCCGCATCGGTAACTTCAGGTCCAATGCCGTCACCGGGTATGAGGGTAATGTTGTGAACCATAATAGATGTTTTTCTCCTTGTCTCCTGATTGGTTTTACCAAACTAGAATGTTATCACGCTGAGGCGAATAGTGCCAGCTTAATTATTGGTAAGGGGGGTGCGAGGTTCTCCTCTGTTTGGAAATTAGCTTTTCCGCTGTTAATTTATAGGAATTTTAGTGGAATAAAAAACAAAAGGTGCGAAAAACATTTTCGCACCCACTCCTGATGGCAATTTAACAATTGAATAGTAGAAGGAAGGCATATATACACCTTGAATTAGTTAAGGTGACCGACCTGAGAGTAAATCTATACTCCCTAGAAAGGAGGTGATCCAGCCGCAGCTTCCGCTACGGCTACCTTGTTACGACTTACTCCTGGTCGCCGGCCTCACCTTAGGCCGCCCTAAGGGCGGACTTTGGGTGCTGCCGACTCCCCTGAGTTGACGGGCGGTGTGTACAAGGCCCGGGAACGTATTCACGGCGGCATTGCTGATCCGCCGTTACTAGCGATTCCGGCTTCACGGAGTCGAGTTGCAGACTCCGATCCGAACTGGGACGGGGTTTGGGGGATTAGCTCCGCCTCGCGGCTTCGCTACCCTTTGTCCCCGCCATTGTAGCACGCGTGCAGCCCAGGGCATAAGGGGCATGCAGATTTGACGTCGTCCCCTCCTTCCTCCGGCTTACGCCGGCAGTCCCGTCTGAGTGCCAGCCGTGGCAAAAGCCACGACCGTTGCAACAGACGGCGGGGGTTGCGCTCGTTGCGGGACTTAACCCAACACCTCACGGCACGAGCTGACGACAGCCATGCACCACCTGTGCCGGCTCCCGGTTGCCCGGGTCGCTTCCCTTTCGGGTCGCTACCACCGGCATGTCAAGCCCTGGTAAGGTTCTTGGCGTATCATCCCATTAACCCGCATGCTCCACCGCTTGTGCGGGCCCCCGTCAATTCCTTTGAGTTTCAGCCTTGCGGCCG